>JAEZDW010000380.1 GCA_023417955.1 Bacteroidota bacterium | reverse complement strand
GGCAGAAGCGCTTGACCAGTTGCTTGAATCCATGAACGCGCCCATCAAGTTACTTGTTGAACTCGTTGTAAATGAAGACGAATTGAAAAAGCGCCTGGCGGATCGTGCCCTTAAGGAGAACCGGCCCGATGATGCGAAACCCGAAGTGATTGAAAACCGCATCAAAGTCTATAAGGATGAAACCGTCGCTGTTGCCGGGTATTACAAGTCACATAACAAATACGCATCGGTGATCGGTGTTGGTGACATTGAAGAAATCTTCGCGAATCTTTGTCGCGAAATCGACAAAAGCCTTCTGGTGTAAATTGTGGCGTCACCCAACTTCATAGACTACGTTAAGTTTTGCTCACGATCCGGTCGTGGTGGTGCCGGCTTTCTGCATTTTCACAGAGAAAAGTTTATTCAGAAAGGCGGCCCTGACGGCGGTAATGGTGGACGAGGCGGTCACGTCATCCTGCGGGGCAACTCGCAACACTGGACACTCTTGCACCTCAAGTATCGGAAGCACGTTATCGCCGGCGACGGCAATCCGGGCGAAGAGCAGGATCGCACCGGTGCAGATGGCAAAGATGAAATTATTGATGTTCCCCTTGGTACTGTTGCAAAAAACGCGGAAACAGGACAGGTAATTTGCGAGATCACTGAGCATAACCAACGCGTTATACTCACACCTGGCGGGCGTGGTGGCAAAGGCAACGCGCACTTCGCGACGTCAACTAATCAGGCTCCCCAATATGCACAGCCGGGCGAACCTGGTAAAGAAGAATGGATTGTCCTCGAACTGAAATTGCTGGCGGATGTTGGTCTCGTCGGATTTCCAAATGCAGGAAAGTCGACGTTGTTATCCGTTGTGTCTGCTGCCAAACCAAAAATCGCAGACTACCCTTTTACTACGCTCACCCCAAATCTCGGTGTGGTCTCTTATCGCGACGATCGCTCATTTGTTGTGGCCGATATTCCTGGCATTATTGAAGGCGCGGCTGAAGGTAAAGGTCTCGGAATTCGTTTTCTGCGTCACATTGAGCGGAACTCGTTGCTGCTTTTCCTGATCCCCGCAGATTCAAAAGACATACGCGATGAATACCGGATATTGTTGAATGAGCTGAAAAAATACAACCCGGAACTACTGGATAAGAAGAGAGTGTTGGCGGTTTCAAAATCCGACATGCTCGATGAAGAACTCAAAACAGCGCTTGCCAAAGAGTTGCCGGAGGATATTCCGGCTGTATTCATTTCTGCGCTAACACAGCAGGGGCTTATCGAACTCAAGGATCTGCTTTGGAAACACCTTCATAACTAAGCTGCCGGTTTTGTGCCACATTGGCACGAATACACCTTTGGCAAAGTTGTTGACATTTGCGGTTTATTCATTTTAATGCCTTAATAAGTAATGGAAAACAAAGAACAACACGAAGAAGCGAAGACGACTGAGGAACAAGTGAAGGAGAATGTCGTAGAAACGACAGAAAACCTGTCAGAAAATCAGGAAGAAGGCGAGCAAAATGAACTGTTGAAGCTGCAAAGTGAACTTGCCGGCCAAAAAGATAAATACATACGGCTGTATTCGGAATTTGAAAACTTCCGCCGCCGCACGGCGAAGGAGAAGATCGAAATGACCCAATCGGCCAACGAGCAACTGATTCGCTCATTATTGCCGGTAGTTGACGATTTTGATCGTGCAGAAAAAGCATTTAAGGATACAAAAGACAAGGAAGTCGAAGGCATTTTCCTGATACAAAACAAACTAAAAAAGGTGCTTGAGCAGTACGGCGTCAAGGCGATGACTATTGATTCGGGAAGTGCATTTGATTCAGACTTCCATGAAGCCATCTCGCAGATTCCTGCGCCGGACGAAAAGCTCAAGGGCAAGATCGTCGACGTTGTTGAGAAAGGTTATTTGCTGAACGAAAAGGTAATCAGGTTTGCGAAAGTGGTCGTTGGAAGCTAACGCGACCTCTAAAGTCAATTAGACAGGATGAGCACAAAAAGAGATTTTTACGAAGTACTGGGTGTGGGCAGGACGGCCTCTCAGGAGGAAATTAAGAAAGCATATCGGAAGGTTGCAATACAATACCACCCGGACAAGAATCCGGGAAACAAAGAAGCCGAAGAGAAGTTCAAAGAAGCTGCAGAAGCTTACGAAGTGTTGAGCGATGCGGAGAAGCGTCAGCGCTATGATCGTTTTGGTCATACGCGAAACGGTGGCGGATACAGCGGTCACCACATGAACATGGACGACATATTCAGCCAGTTTGGCGACATATTCGGTGGCGGCAGTCCGTTCGACAGCTTTTTCGGTAGTGGCGGTCGAACCGGACGGAGGCAACGCAAGGGATCAAACCTTCGCATCAAACTGAAACTTACGCTGGAGGAGATCGCTCACGGTGTAGAGAAAAAGATTAAGGTCAACAGGCTCGTCCAGGCAGAAGGCGTCACTTATAAAACATGTCCGACATGCCAGGGTGCAGGCCAGGTACGCAAGGTTGTGAATACAATGCTCGGGCAGATGGTATCCACAACGACGTGCTCGGTTTGTAACGGCAGTGGTCAGATTCTTGACAAGCGGCCTTCAGGCGTTGATAGCTCCGGACTCGTTTCACGCGAGGAGGTGATCACCATCAAGATACCTGCTGGTGTGAGCGAAGGCATGCAGCTCTCGATGGGTGGCAAAGGAAACGACGCCCCCGGCGGAGGCATACCCGGTGACTTGCTTATCTTAATCGAGGAGCAGGAGGATAAGTACCTCAAACGCGATGGTAATAACCTGATTTACGATCTATACATCAGCTTCGTCGATGCGGCCCTCGGCACCACGGTGGAGATACCCAGTGTCAGCGGTCTGGTGAAAATCAAGATTGAACCAGGCACGCAAAGCGGTAAAATCCTTCGATTGAGGGGAAAAGGGCTTAAAGACGTCAATGGTTATGAAACGGGCGATCAGCTTATTTACGTCAATGTCTGGACACCGAAAAAACTGACATCAGAAGAAAAGGCCGCGCTGGAGAGTCTGCGGAATTCGCCAAACTTCCAACCCAACCCAGGCAGCAATGAAAAGGGGTTTTTTGAGCGAATGAAGGAGTTTTTTAACTAATGCAGCAACAATTTTGTCAAAACCCCCGTTTACCGTCAGATTGGGGGTTTTGATTTTTGGTAAAACGTGCTAAAAACTTACACCCCGCAACTCAA
>JAEZDW010000291.1 GCA_023417955.1 Bacteroidota bacterium | reverse complement strand
CGTCCAGGCCCCAGGCAGACGTAACGATGTCCAGATAACCGTCGTTATTGAAGTCATCTACTATAGATCCTCCCGCCATGTTGTTCACATCCAGCCCGAGGGCTGCCGCCATATCTTCGAAAGGTTTGATGTTGGAAGAATCTTCAATGGTCGTAGTTGAATTAAGTCCCGGAATCACCAGTGAGGCTGGCAGTGCGTCGGGATACTCATCGAGTGTCATAGCAGCGATATTCAGCAGCCATTTATACTCCAGGTTATCGGGATTTTTATCGAGCAACTCTCTATATACACGCATCGCATTGCGCGAACCATCAGGCAACTTGTGAATGCCGGTGCCGCGTATGGGGAAGATGCATGTTTCACCCGTGTGATTCGCAATGCAATTAGCACGCTCACCATTTCTGAAATACGCGAGTCCGAGCAAAGCTTTCAGTCTTTCCATCCCCTTGACCTGCTTCTCTTCGATTATCTGGAGTTGTGGGTGAAGCATCTCAATCGCCTCTTCCTCGCGACCAAGAGCAATCAGCGCACGGGCTTTATCTGCACTCAGACGTATGACGTCCTGGTAACCGTGAGCGAATTTAATCAGCGAATCAAGATGCCGGAGTTGTGCATCGGGGGCGTATAGATTGTCCGGTTGGTGATACCTTTTCTCTTCAGCCTTCAAAATAGCCAACATCTCACGATGAGACGACTCACCCGATTTGCAGGCGCTGGATACCACACCAGCAAGAACAAATATGGCAAGATACACGAATCTCATTCCTACAACGCAGCTTTTGCTTTGGCGCTTACCTCTCCGTTGCGCCGAATCGTAACGCGTTGTGTTTTCGGACCCGACACAACGGCCCGGCTGGATGACGAAAGGTAGCCGCTCCCGTAATAGAATTCCATTTTTCGTTTCGCCCCGCCAGTCAGCTCGATGATACAATAATCATCCAATGTGCCTGCACGTGTCACCAGAGGTGAACCTGAAAGTGCACGATCACTTCGACGAAATATTTTAAGACTGTCCCTGTTTTGAGTAGCGATAAACAATTGTTCACCATTGCCAGTTACCAATGTAGCGAGAGCTTTGGCATCCCCGTCGACGAAGAATCCCGTTTCAGAAACAGGGCGGGCACTGAAATTACCATTGCCATCACCGAGAAGGTAATTTCCTATTCCTGCATCGTAATAGCCTGTCAGTACTTCAGATGCGTAGGAATTTCCTATTGAAAGTATATCAAGATTGCCATCGTTGTTAACGTCGGTTACGCTTATACCGAACATCGGTGAAAACTGAGCTTCCGCAGGTAGCGGTTTTACGGCAAATCCATCGACTCCGTTATTCTGAATATAGACCGATTGAAATGTAGTGCTTTTTAGGACAAGTGCATCCTTAAGCTTCTGCTCAGGGAATATATCCTTCAATTGCATCGTTCCATATTGTGCATATCGCTGAATAACGAATTTCAGGGGTGCGAGCTGACTCGTCAACACTTCGCGCGGATGCACCGGATACTCTTTACCCTGAATGTATCGGCAAAGAATCGCGTCCATCGAACCATTTCCGTCAAAATCTTTGGCTACAACGGAAACAGGTTCCTCGGCTGATGCCTTGTAAATAGAATTCAAGCCAAGGTTTCCTGCGACGTAATCTATATCACCATCATTGTCGAAGTCACCTCCGGCAATACTGTTCCACCAGCCCGATGTACCCGCAACCTCCTGCCTGGTGAAAGACTTACCCTCAACATTAATGAAAAACGTTATTGGCATCCATTCACCAACTATTGCAAGGTCGGCCCAGCCGTCGTTGTTAACATCCGTCCAAATTGCTGCTGTGACCATTCCAATGTTCGACAATTCCTTTGAATAGGACGCAGTCTTGTTTTCGAATTTACCGGTACCGTCATTGATCAGGATATAACTTTCCGGTGATTCAGGGTAGCGCATCGGTTTAACACGGCCACCTACGAACAAATCAAGATCGCCATCCTGGTCGAAGTCGTTTGCAATTACAAAACTGCCGCTGCTGGTGATCTCGGGCAAAGCTGACGTGTCCAAAGTAAAACGACCCTTGCCGTCGTTTCTGTAAAACCTGTCCTGATATTTTTCACCGGCAAGTTTGAATTCGGAGCTGCCGCTTACACAATAAAGGTCGAGGTCGTTGTCATTGTCAGCATCAAAAAGCAGAATACCCATGTCTTCACTTTCCTTAACCGGAAGCGAATCGACAGCAAAAGTTCCGTTGCTTCGTTGAAGAAATATTGTTGCACTTCTGTTTGCTGATCCTCCCACAATGAAGTCGTCCAGCATGTCGCCGTTTATATCACCTACCGCTATGGCAGGACCACCCTGTGAATGCTTGTGTGGAAGCAGGAACTGGTTTTCGAGAAAATCGACGTAATCCGTTTCGGAATGTTTGTACGTGATGCCAAGCCCGGCATTCGCAGGCACCAGCGTCGGAGCAGGCTTTTGCGCAGGGCGCCACTCTTCGTTGGCATCTGCATACCTCAACGTGATCGTTTGGTTAACATCCACACTACGCAACGTTTGTTTTCTTCCACCCGGCCAGAGCACGCAAACCGAGTCAACCTTTCCTGACGGCACCTTGCCCAATCCAAAATGTTCAACGTTTTCAACCGTAGATTTATACCCTCTTATCGTCTGGTGTTCCGCGTAATGAACGTTACTTCCGCTATACACCCATACTTTTGAACCAAATGCGTGCGAGTTTCCTTCTGCGCCTGTGAACTTAATTCTCAGATAAGCATGTTCATGTTTGTTCTCAGCCGTGATCAGGTTATTGCGATAGACAAAAGCTTTGCTATTGATATTGTTAGTTATGAGGTCGAGATCACCATCGTTGTCGAGGTCAGCATAAGCTGCTCCGTTTGAATACGAAGGCTGATCCAGGCCCCAGTCTGCAGCCTTGTCGGTGAAGGTCATGTTGCCGTTATTCCGAAAAAGGAAATTGGGTTTATCGACACCGGGAAGCTTTTCAATTTCCTCACGGATTATCTTCATCCGGTTCTTGTC
>JAEZDW010000225.1 GCA_023417955.1 Bacteroidota bacterium | reverse complement strand
ATCAAGAACTGCTTGGTAACAATGAAATTGCCAGTACGTCGTACAAGAACCTGCCGAAAGACGTCAAGACCGGTGACATGATTCTCGTTGACGATGGCAAAATCGAATTGAAGGTCAAAGAAATCCGCGAAGAAGAAGTGGTCACAGAAGTAGTCTATGGCGGTCCACTGAAGTCACGCAAAGGAATCAACCTTCCCTTTACGAAGGTGTCGGCGCCATCCCTAACGGAAAAGGATTTGCGCGACCTGGAGTTTGGTATCAAACACAAAGTGGATTGGATTGCGCTCTCCTTCGTGCGTAAAGCCGCTGATATCAATTCGATGCGCGATATCCTGGTTCGCAACAGCGCGCATTCGCGTATCGTGGCGAAAGTTGAAAAGCCTGAAGCGCTAAGTAATATCGATGAAATCATTGAAGCAACGGATGCCGTAATGGTGGCACGCGGTGACCTGGGGGTTGAAATCTGGCTCGAGGAGGTGCCGATGGTGCAGAAAATGCTGATCGAAAAGTGTAATCGTCAGGGTAAACCTGTTATCGTTGCCACACAGATGATGGAAAGCATGATCGAGAATCCTCGACCGACGCGCGCAGAAACCAACGATGTGGCCAATGCCGTCATGGATGGTGCGGATGCACTCATGCTTTCCGCCGAAACGGCCGCGGGAAAATACCCGATCGAAGTAATCCGCAGTATGGTAAGAACGATATCATCTGTGGAAAAGAACCCGAATATTTATTTCCGCTTTCGCGAAGTTGATGTCAACTCACCGATTTACGTGAACGACAGCCTTGTGCTCGCGGCATGTAAACTCGCGAAAGACGTTGGTGCGAAAGCCATCGTTGGCATGACGTCGTCAGGGTATACGGCATTCAAGTCTTCATCGCATCGCCCTAACGCGAATATCTTCGTGTTCACCGGCAATGATACATTGATTAACAAAATGAATCTCGTGTGGGGAACACGGGCTTATCACTATGACAAGACCGATTCTACCGACGAAACCATTGCCGATGTGGAAGCTATACTTAAAAGGGAAGGTCATGTTCAAAGTGGCGACAAGTTTATCTTCCTGGCAAGTATGCCGATCCACGAACGCGCGCGTACCAACACGCTCAAGATTAACGTCGTAAAATAATCTTTGATCACCACGTTCCGCAATGGGACGTGGTTGATTATGGTAATCACAACTTCGGTTCAACAAGGATCACTTCCTCGCGCTCCACGACCACCATGCCTGGCGGATCGCCTTTGCGTTTACGCACAAACTTTCTGGGGGTAATTATCACGGGACATAGCGATTCTGATTTACGCTTTGAGTTGTACGCAGCAAGCTGCGCGGCGCGTTCAATCACGTCTTTCGGAAACCTTTTTCCTGACTGATGCTTGATCAAAACGTGCGACCCTGGAACATCTTTCGCGTGTAACCACAGATCTTCCTTGTAACCGTACTTCAGCGTCAGTTCGTCGTTCTGTTGAGCACCTTTGCCAACCCAGATGCGAAAACCCGCGTGCTGAAATTCATGGTACGGAACGGCCAATTTCTCCTGTTTGGGCAGACTTTCAGGCACCAGCTTTCGTAGTACAGCCATGTCACTGGCTACTTCAATTTGCTCAAGTTGACTTCGCAGGCGATTCAGTTCGGCTTCCTTTGCGCGCAACGCCTCTTCAAGGCGTTCAGTTTCCAAATGCTGGTTCTTTGCTTTCCGATAATAAAGTGCTGCATTAGCCTGTGGTGTGAGTTCTTTTTTGAGTTTGATTTCAACCATTAAGCCTTCCTGATAAAAGTCGGGAAGATGTGTTTTTTCTTCACCCTGCTTTATCAATTGTAGATTTGCCATTATAAGGTCGGCCCACGTCTTGTAGTTCTGGTCCCTTCTAATTTCGTCCAGCTTCCCGCGATTCTTTTCAATGTAGTTTTCGCTGCTCTTTATCCTTGAGCGTATTGACGATATCAGCTTTGCTTTTGAACGATCAATCCCTGTGTGTTGCGAATATGCCTGAAAAAGGACATTAGCGGCCTCAAGAGGATTGTTTCCTGCTGATTTGCTTTGGTGAAAAGGCAGCAGACTTAAGTGTGGTGTTCCGTCTATTGCTACGATGAAGTATTCCGGCTCTTCAAGTTTTTTTACGACTGCTTGGAAAGGTTGCCATTGCTCTTCACGTGAAAGGTTCTCAAATCCTTTTTCCTCAAGATACCGCCAAACGAGATTTCCAAATGTGAAATAATGCTTCTTCGGATCACTTATCTTAAGAAAAGTGGCTTTTCCAAAATCCAGATCGCGATCAAGCGACTTGGTGTCTATCGTTTCTTCAACGCCGATGTTGCTGCGAAAAATATCACGTACCTCCATTCCCTCAATGAGGATGATATTGCTTCGCGGTCCGTGCATTCGAAACAGTAAATGCAGTTTGTCTTCAAGGATGATGGAGAAGCTGCGTTCGTTTTTGTATTGACGAAAATCCGAAACCCGGTATCCGATTATGCCCTGAAACAGGTCAACGCTGTTGCGTTTCGCACGATTGATCACTGACGGAAACGAAAGGTGTGAGAATCCGGACTCAAGACTCGCTTTTATAAAAAACGGTTCTTGATTCGTTTCAAACCGCACGATCAGTTCGTCCTTGTTCTGACTGAAGCATTCCGAAATGACTGCATTCTTAAGTATGGATGCAAGCCGTGCTGATAGCTGTCGAAGGAAGTAGTAGTTGTTATGCACCGTCGAATGGAAACAGTCAGGAAATTCGTTGACGGCAAGTTACAACTCCAGTTGCAAACCGTCATACGCAAGAAAGATACCTTTTGGTAATTCGGGTTGCACGGCTGCGTGAGTTCCAAGTTTGTGGCTTATGTGCGTAAAGTAGGTAAGCGGCGCATTTACAAGCCTCGCAACCCCGAGCGCTTCCTCAAGGTTGAAGTGGGAGATATGTGATTCCCGCTGCAGCGCGTTCAGTACAAGGATGCGTGTTCCACGCAGGCGCTCCAGCGTTGATTCCGGAATAAAGTTGGCGTCAGTGATGTAACTGAAATCACCAATGCGGAATCCAAGCACCGGCAGCCGCAAATGCATAACCGGAAGGGGAGTTATTGTGATATCGCCGATTTGGAATGGGGTGTCGTCAATTTCAAAAAGCTTCAGTCGCGGAATACCCGGGTATGGATTTTCCTGAAAGGCATACGCGAAGTCGCCACGCAGTTGGTTCAGTGTCATGGAAGTACCATACACCGGCAGATCCATTTGCTGCATGAAGTTGTAAGCTCTTACGTCATCAAGACCGGCAGTGTGATCGCGATGCGCGTGAGTGAATAGAATCGCATCGAGCCGGTCGATATATTCGCGGAGCATTTGCGCCCTGAAATCAGGACCGGTATCCACAACGAGACTTGTGTTGTTGATCAAAAGATGGATTGAAGAGCGGAGGCGTTTGTCCCTGTAATCAAGCGACTGACAAACAACGCATTTGCATCCGATAACCGGAACGCCTTGTGATGTGCCCGTTCCCAGGAAGGTTACCCTCAAGCCGCTTCCGATTGCTGGGTGAGTTCCTCGTACAGTTTGGCGCTCTTTTCTGTAAAGCGGGTTGGATCAAGCTTCACGTTCTTAAGAATTTCAAGAAGGGCGTTAATTTTCCCTTCCGTTGTGAAGAACTTATTGATAATCATGATCTTCTGATCCTTAAGCACACAATATCCCGACTTAAAATTCCCCTTTTCATAACGCAGCGTGTAGTCAGACTCCGCTACCAAATCCTCCAGCTTGGTCAGGAACTGTACCGTATATTTAATCATGATGCGATAGTTTTTTCAGCCTGAAAGTTAACAAAACGCAATTGAATTATGTGCCTGCATCCGGGCATTTTACCTGCGATGTCATCTGCCGGATTTCCCAAATTAGCGATAATGCCTAATTTGCGCCGATGGCCTCCGAAAAAAAGAGTAAGACCCTGATTGTGATCGTCGGGCCGACAGCTTCAGGAAAAACCGCGTTGGCTATCAGCATTGCCCGGCATTTTGAAACTGCCATCGTGTCGGCGGATTCGCGGCAAATTTACCGGGAAATGACCATCGGTACTGCCAAACCCACGCCGGACGAACTTCGGCAAGCTCCGCACTACTTTATTGACAGCCATTCCATAAAGGAGGATTACGATGCTGCTGCATTCGGTCGCGACGCTCTCAAAACGATCGAAACAGTATTTCGTGAAAAAGATTACGTCGTGCTTTGCGGCGGATCCGGATTGTATATTCGCGCGGTCCTGGATGGCTTTGACGATATTCCGGAAATCCCACCGTCCATCAGAGGTGAAATCAATGACGCTTACGAAAAGTTTGGACTGAGGTGGTTGCAGGAAAGAATGGGTGAAGAAGATCCTGATCAACTGGAGAAAATTGACAGAAATAATCCGCATCGGTTGATCCGTGCGCTTGAAGTGAAACGAGGCACCGGATTTTCGATCGCTCACTTCCAGACAGGAAAATCGAAAAGAAGTCATGATTTTTGTGTCGTAAAGATAGGCCTTGCTTTACCTCGCGATGTGTTGTACGAACGTATTGATCGTCGTATGGACGTGATGATTGCAGATGGATTGTTTGAAGAAGCAAAGGCGCTATATCCATTCAGGGAACATCAGGCACTGCAGACTGTTGGCTACCGGGAGATATTCGGCTACTTTGGCGGTGAGTACAACAAAGAAGAAGCGATCCGGTTGCTTAAACGGAATTCGAGGCGATATGCGAAACGTCAGCTCACATGGTTCCGGCGCGATACCTATGTCACCTGGTTTGAGTCTGCTGACTTCGGGAAAATCCTGTCGCATATTTCGGAACGATGTCCTTGATGTTTCCTTATTTTCGATGAATTATTGAGAAAAGATTTTGAAAGCCGGTATCAATACAGAAAAGAAAGTACTTATTATAACGTACTACTGGCCACCCCTCGGTGGAAGTGGTGTTCAGCGCTGGCTGAAGTTTGTGAAGTATCTTCCCGAATTTGGTATCACGCCTTATGTGTTCACACCGGAGAATCCCTCTTTTGATGTTCGCGATGAGTCCCTCGAAAGGGATGTGCCAATGGAAGCGGAAGTAATCCGGTTTCCTATTTGGGAGCCCTACGAATTATTCTTCAAACTCTCAGGCGGGCGCAGGGAAAAACAGGTCAATACGCCAACGCGATTAGTTGCTTCGGAGAAAAAGGGACTATTGCAACGCATAGCGACCTGGGTAAGGGGCAATATTTTTATACCGGACCCGCGTGTATTTTGGGTAAGACCATCAGTGAGATTCCTTTCAGATTTTGTGAAGGATGTCGGTATCAAGACAATAATAACAACAGGTCCGCCGCACAGTCTGCATCTGATTGGTTATCGGCTCCGGAAAAAGAATCCGTCGCTTCGTTGGGTAGCCGACTTTCGTGATCCCTGGAGTGAATGGGGATTTTTAGATAGCCTGGGTGTTGGTTCATTTGCGCGCAGGTTGCATCGCATGCAGGAAAGGAAGGTGCTCGAACACGCTGATGTGATCACGACGATAACGCCGTTTTATGTCAGGCGATTTGAAGCGCTTTCAGGAAAGAAGGTTCATCTGCTTACCAATGGTTACGATGAATCGGATTTTGAAAATATCGCCCCTGAAAAAACGGACCACTTTGTGATTCGCCATGTGGGAATCGTAAACGAAAAATGTAATCCGCGTCCGTTCATGGAGGCTGTGAAGCAGGCTATGACTGATAACGCCGATTTTGCCTCAAATGTGCGAATCGACTTTGTGGGCGAAGTCCATTCCGCGTTCCGGGAGTTTGTTGAGTCCGATGATGCCCTTCGTGCGATCACAACGTTTACGCCACCCGTTCCTCATAAACAGTTGATTTCGATGTACAATACATCATCAGTGCTTTTGCTTGTGTTGGAAGGATATAAAGATGCAGAGGGTTACATGCCCGGGAAGCTGTTCGAATACATTGCCACGGGGTTACCAGTACTTGGGGTTGGTCCGGAGAATGGGGATGCGGCGGAGTTGTTGAGGGGCTGCAAATGCGGACCAATGATTGATGCGCAAAAGAAAGACCTTATCGTAACATCATTACTTGGACTGCATCAGCGTTGGAAACAGGGACCTCAGCTATCAGCGTCAAACGTTTATCGTCGCTTTTCGAGACGAGCGTTGACGGAAAGGCTTGTTAACGAAATTATTTTTGCAAAGGATGGTAAAGATCAGTAGGAGTTTTTTGAAAAGCAGTGCGATGTATACGCTGGCGGGGTCATTGCCCATGGCAAGTGCGATCATTCTGCTGCCTTTTTATCTGCTCTACCTTTCCACCGAGAAATACGGAGCCCTGGCAATATACCTTGCTCTGGCTGTGCTTGTTCAAATATTGACGTCGTATAGTTTTGATACCGGAGTTTATGTGTTCTATCATGAGTATAAAAAAGATGTTGCGAAACTGAGGCATTACATTAGTTCCGTGTTTCAATTTCTTTTGATAGTCGGTGCGATCGTAGCAGTTGTTTTTCTGGGACTTGGTGACTTTTTGTTTGATACTTTGTTCGATGAAAATGATCTCGCTTTTTTTCCGTTTGGTATCATGGCAGTCGCCACAGGTGTGCTGCAATCCATGTTTAAGGTGCATAGTAGTCTCCTGCAAACTGCGGAACGCCCCGGATTGTTTTTCTGGGCAAACCTGCTTTCCTTTTCCCTGATCGCAGGATTTACCATCGTCGGGCTGAAACTCTATCCCCAGACCTTGTGGGGTCCGGTAGGAGGCCGGTTGGCGGCAGCCTTGCTATCAGCTATTTGGGTTCTTGCACGCGTTTATACCATCTACGGATTTCGTTTTGACTTCAGTTTACTGAAGGAATCGTTCCCTTTTAATCATCCGTCATTGGTGTACCAGCTTCAGCAATGGTCCATGAACTACTTCGATCGCTTTATCATGGTCTTTTTCCTTCCGCTTGCGACAATCGGGGTCTATGATTTTGCAGTGAAGTGCATGCTTGCCGTTGAATTTGTTATAAGCGGCTTGTATAATTCTTTCTATCCAAAAGTAATAGGCATTGTAATGGCACAAGACCAGAAGGCATCTGCGCCTGAAGTTAATCGCTATTACCATGGACTGATTGCATGTATTATGGTGCTTGTGTGTCTTGCGATCCTCGGGTTTTCAGTAGTGATAGACCTCGGTATAATTAAAGCAGGTTATGAAGATTCAATTGATTATCTCCCCCTGATTGGAATTGTGTATCTCGTCAGAGCTATCCGATACTATTTTTCAATGCCTTATGGTGCATTGAAATATTCGAAGCCGCTCCCGTTGATTTATATATTTGTATCAGTATTAAAGATAGGATTGATCGTGCTCTTTATCGGGAAATACGGTGTGTACGCCGTTATCGGAGCGGCGGTGGTCAGTTCTGCATTTGAAATCTATATGCTTTGGCGGGCGATACGGAAGCATTTTCGATTTCAGTTTAATAAACTCAAAATACTGGCTGCTCCATTACTTCTTGCACTTTGTATTGCTATCATTCACAGTGTGGGCTTATTGGAGTCCTATATTGCTTATGGCTTCTATCTTGTAACTTGTTTCTTTGTGCTGGTCGTGTTATACAGGAACGAGATCCGGACCATTATGGACGGAAAAATACTTCGTTAAAAAACTACGTAGATGAATCGACAAATAATTGCTCAAACCCTGATCGATAAATTTCAGTTTGAAACCTATCTGGAAATCGGTGTACAGCGGGCTAAAAATTTTTTCTCCGTGAAGGCGCACCGGAGAATTGCGGTTGATCCGGTGTTTAAGATTGGCCTTACCCGTAGGCTGAAGAATTTGCTCACCTTCTTCAGGGATCATTTTTATGAAATGACGAGCGATGATTTTTTTAGAGACAAGGCAGTGAACTTGTTTTCTTCAAGAAAAATTGATGTCGCACTGATCGATGGGCTGCATACATACGAACAGGTTGTGAAAGACTTTGAAAACTGTTTGGCTCATCTTTCTTCAAATGGATTTATTCTTTTTCACGATTGCAATCCATTGACGAGGGAGGCGGCCGAATTCGCCCACTCACCGGAGGAAATTATGGAAAAATTTCCTGGGAAGAGCCCCGAATGGAATGGTGACGTTTGGAAAGCAATTGCTCATATAAACGCGGCGTACAACGATGTAGAGATTTTTGTGATAGATTGTGATTACGGTGTCGGAGTTGCGAGACGAAAGCAAGGCGCGGGGGGTAAGTTAGAGATTGATCCTCAGTTGATCGGTACGCTTACTTACGATGATTTGGAAAAGAATCGCAGTGCATATTTAAACCTGAAGGAGGTATCGTTTTGGAATGACTACCTTAAAACAGCCTGACCGCGTAACGGTCGTAATCGTCACCTACAACGGAGTAGCGTGGATCGGGCAATGCCTTGATTCGATTTTTCGAGGGACTGTCAGTCCATCCGTAGTTGTTGTGGACAATGCATCTACTGACGATACGGTGGAGATTATCCGTTCGACGTTTCCGAAAGTCTCTTTGATTGAGAATGAACAGAACCTTGGCTTTGGGCAGGCGAACAATCTTGGAATTTGCGAGGCGCTGAGGGCGAAGGCGGATTTCGTATTTCTACTCAATCAGGATACTACAATCAATGATGACACCATCTCCCGACTTTTACGTGCATTTCAGGAGTCAGACGATAAATATGCTATATTTTCACCCGTGCATTTTGACGGCTCCGGCGAGGCACTTGATTTTGGTTTTGCTTCGTACATAGCCGATGCTGTTCCGAACGTTGCAGTTGATGAACTAATTTCCGATAAAAAGGTGCGCGTTTTTGAGGTCGACTTTGTCAATGCCGCCGCATGGATGATTCGTGCCGACGTATTTCGCCGCATAGGAGGTTTTGCCCCGCTCTTTTTTCATTACGGTGAAGACCGCGATTTTGTGAGCAGGCTTCATTTTCACGGGTTGAAGATTGCCGTTGCTACCGGTTGCGAAATTCGACACTATCGTGAGGCGCGGAACATGGATGTATCATCGTGGACTGACGCAAAGTTGCAGCGGTATTATTATACCGGATGGTTAGCGCGTTCGTGCGACATGAGAAAAACGCTTTCCGGAGGATGGTTTGCTGGTTTTCGCTGGGCATTTGGAGAAGGGATAGCTGCGATATTCAAAGCTAAATTCCGGATTATCGCAGTCGTCACATGGACGCTGATAAAAGTCGTACGCGTAATGCCTGACATTCGCGAACACCGAAATAGTGTGAAAGATCCGGAGCCGTTTAGTTTTCTTTCCTGATTTTGGGCATCCTTATTTTAGTTAGATATTTACCAACACTGCAAGTAAATGACACGAATCGGAATGATATTGGATGCTCCGTTTCCGCCTGACTACAGGGTGGAAAAGGAAGCTGTCACTTTGATCGAAGCCGGTTTTGAGGTGTTCTTGTTTTGTCTGCGCTACGAAAAACACCGGGAAGATGCTGTGTACAAGAGGATACAATTGCGACGTTATCCGTTCAATAAATTAGAATACAAGCTTTCAGCGCTTGCATACACGGTTCCACTGTACAAAATGTTCATGGTGCCTAAAATCCGCGACTTCATTCAACGCAACAGCATTGATGTATTACACATCCATGACATGGTTATAGCGGAAGCAGCGATGTCTGCAGCTCGCGCCTTCGGTTGTCGAGTAGTACTCGATCTCCATGAAAACAGACCGGCGATAATGAAGGAATACCGGCATCTTAACAAATTCCCCGGCCGGTATCTGATTAGTCTTGATACGTGGAAAGGTAAACAGGACGAACTGGTAAGGAACGCCGATAAAGTTGTTGTTGTGACCGAGTTAGCGAAAAACGAGTTGATGGCGTCGGCAGGGAAGTCTGCCGATGATATCGCCGTAGTGCCCAATACGCCGTCGCTGACTTTCCTTGAACAGCCAGTTGATCTCGACATAGTGGAACGTATGCGCGGTACTTTCAATTTATTATACATCGGAGACACCTCCGAAAGACGCGGAACGGCTGAAATGCTTCGTCTTGTCCACGCGATAAAGGATGAAATACCCACGGTGAGGC
>JAEZDW010000060.1 GCA_023417955.1 Bacteroidota bacterium | reverse complement strand
CGGATATCGTCTACCACCTTGCGGCCAAGGTTACGACCCCTTTTGCAAACACCGATGCGCATGTGTACGAACAGGTGAATCACTGGGGAACCGCTGAGCTTGTTTATGCGATCGAAGAAAGCAATGTCCGTCGTGTGATATTCACAAGCAGCACGGGTATCTACGGCTCCTCAAAAGAAGCCGTCGATGAGTCTGCAATCCCTGAACCGCAGTCGCTGTACGCAACGTCAAAACTTCGTGGTGAGGAACACGTGCGCAGATTATCGGACAAGATCAGTACGTATATCATGCGTTGCGGCAATGTTTACGGCTATAACAAGAGTATGCGTTTCGACGCGGTGATCAACCGGTTCGTATTCGAAGCCAACTTCAACAAGATGGTGTCAATTCAGGGCGACGGAAAGCAATCGCGGTCGTTTATTCACATCGAAAATATCGCAAAGGCATTAGGCAATTTGGTTCACAGTGACTTACCGAATGGTACCTACAATCTGGTTGAACGAAATATAAAAATCATTGACCTGCTTGACGTGCTCAAGGAGCTCGTCCCCGGCCTGGAGTTTCTCTTTATCAATCAACATCTGCGCCTGAATGAACTTCATGTTAAGCCTAACCCAATGGTTAACGAAGTGTTGGGAATAACAATGCAAAGAAGTCTGAAGGACGAGTTAGAGGAGTTTATCGCCAAGTTCAGTTTCTAAACAACTGACGGCTATGCAGGAGGTTGCAACCGTCGTTATTCTGCTTGCCGTTGTTACGGCGCTGGCTGAAGTCACTGACAAAATCAGGATCCCGTATCCCATTCTGCTCGTGCTTGCAGGAATGGTTATCGGACTGTTTCCGGCCCTGCCTGTCATTACTCTTGATCCATCAATAGTCTTTCTGATCTTCCTGCCTCCAACACTTTATGCCGGAGCCTGGGCGACCTCGTGGCCCGATTTTAAACGCGCGCGCCGGCCAATATCGCAGCTGGCAATAGGTTGCGTGGTATTCATCACGTGCGTGGTCGCGTATATTGCTCATACATTTGTTCCCGGGATGGGGTGGCCCGAAGCGTTTGTGTTGGGTGCTATCATTTCTCCGACCGACGCCGTTGCTGCCACGGCTGCGACCAAGGGGCTCAGTGTTCCGAAACGCGTAATTACCGTTCTGGAAGGTGAGAGTCTTGTAAATGATGCAACAGGACTGATCGCATTTCGATACGCCGTAGCTGCTGTCGTAGGCGGCTCATTCGAAGTACTGGATGCGGGCCTCCATTTTTTCTATGTTGCCGGAGCGGGTATCGCGATCGGTTTTGTGGTCGGGTTCGTATTCAAATGGATCCACAGAATTACGCCTAATAATCCTACCACCGATACAGCCCTTACGTTTATCGCACCTTTCGTCGCGTACCTTTCATCTGAAGCGATTCAGGTGTCGGGTGTGTTGGCGGTGGTTGTGGCCGGTGTTTATTTGAGCTGGCATTCAAGCGAGATTTTCTCACAGCAATCGCGCCTGCAGGCAAAGGGTGCCTGGAATACAATCATTTTCCTTCTTGACGGGCTAATATTCATCCTTATTGGACTTCAGCTTCCCGAGATTATGACAAATATCGAGTCGTATTCGCTTGGCGATATGCTGAAGTACGGCATAATAGTAAGTGCTGCCGTTATTATCGGAAGGATTGTCTGGGTTTATCCTGCAGCATACATTCCTCGTTGGCTTAGCCCAAGACTCCGGGAGCGCGAACCGGCGACATTAGGGCTGGTAACGATCGTGGCATGGTCAGGAATGCGGGGTGTAGTCTCACTTGCCGCCGCCCTTGCACTACCGCTGACTGTCGCAGGAGGAGACCCCTTTCCAAATCGGGATCTGATTATTTTTCTAACATTCTCGGTGATTTTCTCGACTCTCGTACTACAGGGCCTGACTTTGCGCCCCATCATCCGTTTGCTTGGCATACGTTCTGATTCAAACGAACAAGTCCATGAAAACGGTGCCCGGGTGAACCTGGCTTCGGCGGTTATCGAGCACATTGAAGAAAACTACTCACTCGCGCTCTCGGAAGACGCATTGAATCAAATCAAGACGAAATACGAGATACGTATTCAACGCGTTCACAAAGATGAAATCCGGAGACGTCTTAACGATGAAGAAATCCTTGAATTTCACAGGATACAACAAGAACTTCTTCACTTTGAGAGACAACTTCTGCTCAAGATGCGCCGAAGCAGTCAAATAAGCGATGAAGCAATGCGCAGGATAGAATACGAACTTGACCTGGAGGAGACCCGGCTCATGCTCGACCGTGGGGAATAAGAAAAGGAGGCGATGAGCCTCCTTTGTTAAAGCTTGGGTGCACAATCAACAATACTCATCGAAAACTTCCACGAGGTGTTGTCCGATCATTTGAGCATTGCGCCCTTCGATGTGATGGCGCTCAACGAAATGTACGAGTTCGCCGTCTTTGAACAGCGCAATTGAAGGTGAAGAGGGAGGGTAGGGAAGTGTGTACTCTCTCGCCTTTGCCACTGCTTCTTTGTCGACTCCGGCGAAGACGGTAGCCAGCGTATCAGGACGCTTCGGTGAATTTTCAAGCGCCCATTTCACACCAGGTCTGGCGGCTCCAGCCGCGCAGCCGCACACAGAGTTGATTACCAGCAGCGTCGTTCCCTGCTGATTCTGCAGTTGCTTATCTACCTCTTCAGCACTCTTCAATTCCACAAATCCCGCGCTGGTAAGGTCGGTCCGCATTGGAGCAACTAGTTGTTCAGGATACATATATTCAATTTGTTAATAGTGATGTTATTCGTATTTATCGGTCAAAGGAAACCCAGTTCAAGTTTTGCTGCCTCGCTCATCATATCCTGTGAGTATGGCGGGTCAAAGGTCAGCTCGACTTTTACGTCATTGACTCCTTCAAGCGCTTTTAATTTTTGTTCTACTTCCCCGGGAATAACCTCCGCGGAAGGACACGATGGGGAGGTCAGGGTCATCAACACGTAAATATTGTTCACCGGGTAGATGCTCACCTCGTAAATCAAGCCGAGTTCGTAAACATCAACCGGGATTTCGGGATCGTATACCGTTTTAATAGCATCGATCACCCTATCGCGCAGATTAGGTACGGATTCCTGTACGGAATTTGATTCAACACTTTCAGCCATTGTTCACCTCCATTTTCGTTTTGAACGCCAGGGCGTACAACTTCATTTGTTTGATCATCGCCGCAAAACCATTCGAACGTTGCGTGCCGATAAACCGTTCCATTCCGATACGGTTCATGAACGTAAGGTCTGCTTTCAGAATGTCATCGGGCTTCTGATTATTAAAAATTCGCAACAGCAAACTGACAAGTCCTTTCGTAATCGCAGTATTGCTGTCGGCCTCATAGGCAACACGGTAATCTGCGTTGAGCGAGGCTGTCAGCCAGACTTTCGACTGGCATCCTTTCACAATGTTATCTTCTGTCTTGTCACTTTCGGGCATCTCGGGCACCTTCTGACCGAGCTCCATGATGTAAAGCACAGTCATCTCGCGGTCACCATCGAGCAGCGCGAACTCGTTAACAATTTCTTCCTGGATATTTTCGATCGTCACGTTATGCGTTTATTTCATGAAACTGATGACGCGGTCCAGGCCTTCTACCAGCAAATCTATTTCCTTTTTTGTATTGTAAACGGCAAACGATGCGCGTACGGTTCCTTCGATGCCGTATTGTGTCATCAGCGGTTGGGTGCAATGGTGGCCGGTTCTTACGGCAATCCCGCGGGCATCAAGCATTTGCCCGATGTCAAAGTGGTGGATACCTTCTACAACAAAAGAAACGACAGACACCTTCTGCTTTGCTGTTCCAACCAGTTTTACACCTTTTAAAGCACCAACCTGTGCCGTAGCATACTCCAGCAATTCGTGCTCGTGCCCGGCCATGTTTTCTCTGCCGAGCGAATTGATAAAGTCGAAGCCGTACTTCCACGCCACAACATCGCCAATGTTGGGCGTACCAGCTTCGAATTTATAAGGAAGATCATTATACGTGGTCTTCTCAAATGTCACTTCTTTTATCATCTCGCCGCCGCCGTGATAGGGGGGCATTTTTTCAAGGAGTTCACGTTTCCCATAAAGGATTCCGGTACCTGTCGGGCCGTACATCTTGTGAGCTGAAAGCGTATAGAAATCGCAATCAAGGGCCTGCACATCAATAGGAAGGTGTGCACCCGCCTGTGCGCCGTCAATCATTACTACGGCGCCTGCCTGATGCGCTGCGGCGATGATTTCAGCAATCGGATTTATTGTTCCCAGGCTGTTGGACGCATGGTTGACAGACACGATTCGCGTACGCGAAGTAAGCATGGTGCTGAACGTGTCCAGATCGAGTTCGCCTTCGGCCGAAACCGGTATTACCTTCAGCGTAGCGCCTTTTTCCTCACAGACAAGCTGCCATGGAACAATGTTGGAGTGATGTTCCATGCCGCTGATGATAACTTCGTCTCCTGCGTTCAGGAAGCGTCGCCCGTAAGAAGACGCTACGAGGTTGATGCCTTCCGTAACGCCCCGTGTAAAGATGATCTCTTCAGGAGAAGGTGCGTTAATAAACTGCTGCGCAGCGAGGCGTGTGGCTTCATACGCCTTGGTAGCAGTCTCCGCAAGGGTATGAATTCCTCTGTGGATGTTTGCATTATAACCACGATAGTATTCCGAAAGCGCATTGATTACGCTTTCCGGTTTTTGAGACGTGGCGGCGTTGTCGAGATACACGAGATCCCTTCCGTGCACCTTTTGATGGAGAACAGGGAATTGCTGCCGGATTTCGTCAACGTTGAATGCTTTTTCCACTGCAAGTTGCGCCATGTCAAAAATCTTTGTGTAGTCTTTCGCTGATTAGTGAATCAATATAATTTCGAATTCCCTCATGCTTCATCGGCTCTAGCAATTCCGCTGCGAACGCGTAAAGCATCATCGCACGTGCTGTGTGCTCGTGAATCCCCCGAGCCCTCAGATAAAACAAAGCTTCTTCATCAAGCTGTCCAGTCGTACACCCATGCGAGCACTTAACGTCATCGGCCCAGATTTCAAGCTGAGGTTTTGTATTGACCGTTGCCTGATCTGACAAGAGAATGTTCCGGTTCGACTGAAAAGCATTCGTTTTCTGAGCATTCGGTCGTACGTAAATTTTTCCATTGAAAACGCCGCGGGCCTTATCGTCAATAACGCCCTTATACATCTCATTGCTGAAGGAATTCGGCTGACGATGATCTACCACCGTGTGATTATCTGCAAGTGTGTCTCCGCCCAGCAAATACAATCCGTACATGTGCGAATCGATTCCTTCACCATCAAGGGACAACTGAAGGTTGTTACGTACAGCCTTTCCGTTCAGTGTAAACGTAAAAGTGTTCACGCGGCTTGATCGAGCCTGATTAATTTGTCGATGGTCAAAATGAAAACGCGCCTGCGAATCATTTTGAATCGAATACCAGTTCAGGCCTGCATTTTCTTCGACGATACCTTCTGATACCAGGGTAGAGAAGCTATTGTTTGTCCCCGTCGTATAGAGTGTATCAAAAACCGTGATTTCACTTCCTGCTTCACAGACGATAAAATTTCTGCCTGCCGAAACAACCTGACCTTCGCGCGTATCGTGGACGTGATAAATAAATACAGGCTTCTCAACGACTACATTGCGTTCAACGTGGATATAAATGCCTTCTTCCCACGCAGCCGTGTTCCAGGCAACAAATGGATCCGATGCAGGCTCTGCTATCGTCCCGAGTTTTTTGGCTATGACTGCAGGGGCTTCAGCAAGTGGTTTAACAGTTACTCCCTTGATATCATCGATGCGGCTCAGTTCGCTGTTGAACTTGCCGTTGACAAATACGAGGACCGATCCTTCAATGCCCGCAACGGTATACGCTTCAGGCGAAATATTTCCCGGCTCAGGATTCTGCAGCGAAAAATCAAAGTGCTTTTCGAGCAGGCGCGCCAGGGGAGTATGCTTGTACTCCTCCGACCTGTTACCCGGAAGACCAAGTTTCTCGAAATGCAGAAGTGCTTTCTCGCGGATATCCGCGAAAGTGTCCTTACTCTGAAGCCGGCCGCGAATTGCAGCAGCTATAGTTGTAGTTGTTGTATTTGCTGAAACCAATGAACTCATTACCCCTCGTTAAACCGTTGCGTGATCCTTAATCCAGTCGTAACCCTTTGCCTCGAGCTCAAGTGCGAGTTCTTTCGTACCCGATTTCACAATTTGGCCCTTGTAGAGTACGTGTACAAAGTCCGGTACGATGTATTCAAGG
>JAEZDW010000019.1 GCA_023417955.1 Bacteroidota bacterium | reverse complement strand
TGCCGTAACGGAAATACCTGGCGAGCACGTTGGGACGAACCCTGAAAACGTTCGCGCCACAGAAAGTTTGTTTGTCACTGGTTGGGAAGTTTGGGATTGATTAGGTTTGTCTCTGGTCTATGAAAATATTGACCCTGCTATCCAAAGCCGGACTGAATGGCTTCTTCTTCGCTATGATTGGGGTCGTGGCGATCGCGTGGTTCTTTCCCGAAGCAGGCGCTGCCGATAGTTCCCTGCCACTCAAAGTGATCTCTGACTTTGGCGTTTCAGTCATCTTCTTCTTCTATGGCGTCAGCCTGAGTCCGGAACGACTCCGGGCAGGACTCTCGCAAATGCAGCTCCATAGTGTCGTGCAGGCTTCAACGTTTTTGCTCTTTCCGATGGTAGTACTGATCGCCTACGCGCTTTTCAACGCACCCGATACACGGTTGCTGTGGATTGGCACCTTCTACCTTGCAGCCCTGCCATCCACTGTATCCTCCTCCGTTGTTATGGTCTCCATCGCCGGTGGTAACGTGGCTGCAGCAATCTTTAATGCCAGCGTGTCAAGTCTGATCGGAATAATTATCACGCCCTTGTGGATGAGTATTTTCATCGACAGCAATACATTGTCCGTAGGTGATCTCGGCGGGGTTATCATCGACCTTTGCCTGCAGATTCTGCTGCCGGTAATTCTGGGACTTCTGCTTCACCGAACGCTTGGCTTCATCGTCGAACGCCATCGCAAATACCTGCGTTTGTTCGACCAGTCCGTCATTCTACTTATCGTTTACCGGGCCTTCAGCGAGTCGTTTGCCAAAGATGTGTTTGCACCCTACAGCATTTCCGAGATTCTCTGGTTGTCGTTGCTGATGCTGGCGCTTTTCTTCCTGATGCTTGGAATGATGAATGTACTTGCAAAGTGGTTTAAACTTTCCCGCGAAGATCGGATCACCCTCATCTTTTGCGGGTCGAAAAAGTCGCTTATGCAGGGAGCGGTAATGGGACAGGTGCTTTTTCCGCAAACCCTGTCCCTGGGTATTATTCTGCTTCCCTTAATGGTTTACCACGCTTTGCAATTACTCGTCGGGAGCATTCTCGCACAACGCATGGCGCAAGACAAGAGATGACACTCAGGGTTTGCGCAGATAGACTTTACCATAATGTGATTCAAGAACGTACGCCGGACCGTTGCCAAGTGTGGTCTTGATTTCCGTCCAGTTCTTTTGTTCATCAACAGGCGTAAATTTGACATCAAGGTTGGTGAGTATCTCACCGTACTTCGTTCGTGCAGTCAGATCACCGGTTTTTGAAGCCACAACAGTTGCATCCACACCACCGTACTTCGCGTCCACCTGCAACGGAGCATTGAAATTTGTAATTTCTACCAACCCGTATTTCGCCTTGATGCTTGTCGTCACTCCCTGAGGCACCCATACTTCCAGATTGATGTCGCGAATGATTCCGTTTGACATATACGTGTAGCTACCTCCATTCTCCTCAAGGAATTTCATGATTGAAGGATCTTTAGGATCATTCGTAGGGAAATAATACTCCTGATCTCCTTTACGGATAAGCGTTCTGCCTGGAATCTTGTCGCGGTCGCGGAGCCGTGAACTGATTGACACGGCATCTGAAGTATTTTCAACAACAATCTCAAACGCATCGTCGTTTTCACCGCGGTTAATACTAACCTCACCGCGAACGAGCACTTCATTCTTGTCCCAGGTGTGCACCTTGATCAGCTCCGGATCATCAAAGCTCATTTGAATCGTCTGGCCACTGCGCACAGGTACTGTCTGCTCGATTTTACGCTGGGCAAAAGTCAGCCCGGTACAGGCTAAAAAGCCTGCTATCAACAGATATTTCATAGTGTGAGATTTAGGTGGTTGAAGGCGCCCCATCGTCAGGGCGCCAGCGCTTTACTTTTTCCGGATGTAGATGTTGCCGTGTGCTGACGACAAGCTAAGGTCAAGGCCGCCGCCGTTGATTTTGCCGTTGACCTTGTTAGATCCATACTTTACCCACTCCGTCTTTTCATCCATTTCGATTTTGATGTTCGGATCGACGAATATTTCGCCGTACGAAGTCGACAGGCTAACGTTTGCCTTAAGCGCAGCGGGAATTGTTACGTCAACCAGACCGTGAGCGGATGCTATCGCGATGGGACTCTTCGGATTTGCACTGAACACAGCCTCAATTGCACCGTGAACAGTCTTTACCGTCATAGGGCCGGTAACATTATCCATGTTGACACTATTGTGCACCGTGGAGATTTCGATTTCACTTTCGACATTCTTAAGCTTAACGCCGCCGCCATACGGTGACGAGTGAACCAGCGATACCTTGACGCCCTTGGGCACCATGATCTTGATCCGCGTGCCATCCATTTTCTTCATTTGATAAACCTCAATAGCGCCTGCCTTTTCCTGCACAGCCAGACCGAAGCCAGTATTATCCTCCAGTCCCATGTTGCTGATGGCGCGAAGTCCTTCCGCGCGTTCATCTTTCTTACGCGGTCCATCCAGGGAGGAAAAAACAATCTCGTTCCCGCTGTAACCTTCAATGGTGACGTGGTTCACTTCCTTGATGAAAAGCTTACCTGTGCTGCGCGCCACCTTGTATTCCTGAGCGAACGCCCCGGAGATTGCCATGCAAAGCATGAGCGTTATAACTAAACTACGTGTCTTCATTTCTGCTTGATTTTAGAATGTGATTTTGTCGTCTATAATTTCATCGCGATAATTCTTCTAGGATAGAACCAGGATTCCCCGCTGTGCCTCGTCCTTAACCGATTCAATTAAGGTTTCATCGTCGGCCATTTGGCGCAGCGATTTGATGGCTTCCTGTTCTTTCATATCCACCATAAGCTGGATAAGAGCAATTTGTACAACCGGATCCGTTTGTTTCCGGAGAGATGCTATCAGCGCTTTCCGAACTACAGGCTCCGCACTGAAATGTGCAAGCGCTTCAATAGCTGCAAGTCGTACGTTGGCGTTTGGATCTTCATCCATTGTTCTGATCAACACATCGAATATTTCGTCTCCCGCAGCAGGCTGCCCCGCGGCTTCACGAACGCCGAGTATTCTTCTGCCGGCAGATTCCGTATCCGAGATCATGGCAACAAGCTGATTCGTATGCTGCTGTCTGCGTTGTGCTTCAGCAAGTCTTTCATTTCTGATGTTTCGCTGACTGATAAAGAATCCGATTGCAAGGCCTGTGATGAGCAATGCAATGCCTGCAGCAGCTGCATACCACCACGGTCGTAACGCCACAACGCGTGCACTGCGCGTACTTTGCATTTCTTCGTCAAGCATTTTCTCGAATCCCCGGCGCAGAGAAGAAGCAGGTTCTTCCGCGCCTACTGCATCCATCGCACGGATAACTTCTTTCAGCTGCTCGTACAACTTGTATGAATCAGGGTTCGTCATCAGCTCCTGTTCAACATGGTGTTTATCCACGCTATTCAGTTTGCCGTCGATGTAGTCTATGAGCAGACTTTCCAATTTCTCACGATCCATTGCCTTACATTTTAGCCTGTGCGAAATAATATTCTCTTAGTTTTCCAATTGCCCGGTGAACCTTCACCTTGATGTTGGAAACTGATGTATTCATGATCTGCGCTACCTCTTCATACCGCATGTGCTGGAATCGTGTCATGATGAGCAACTCGCGTTGTTCGTCCGTAAGCCGTTCCATGCTGCGGTACAGAAGTTCTTCCTTTTCAATCACTCCCTGGTCCGACTCGTCGGGTATTGAATCGCTCACCTTGGCAACATCCACAGTTTCTTTATGTGTCTTCTTTGCCATCTGATAGTGGTCTGCATAAACATTCCTTGCGATTTGATATATCCATGGCGTAAACCGCGAATCGTCCCGGAAACTGTTCCGGTATCGGATCATCCGCAGAAACACATTTTGAGTCAGGTCTTCAGCAACTTCACGATCGTTCGAAAGCTGCGCCAGAAAATTGTAAATCCGTTTGTGGTACCGCTCAAAAAGGAACGAGGTCTGTTGCAGATCGCCGTTCTTCACAGCCACCATTATCGTTTCGTCTGTCATTTTTGTCGGTTTCCGTGTTAGTTACCGGTACCCCCCTGGAAGGTTACACAAATATTTGAAAGATTTTCGTTTCCTGATCTCCGGGTCCCGCCAGTTCCCGCTGGAAAAAGACCGATAAATGCTGGTTATTGGAGGCTATCGTTGGATTCAAATTGTTGCTAAATGGGGTTATGTCAACCCCACAACGCGTAGCCCGATGGAACGTCTGACTAGTTCCAGCGGACGCGGATGTATTTGTCGTTCTTTTTGAAGTGCGGTGGTATCGCCTTCAGGATTGCTTCCCGCATTTTTTGAAGCAGCGCCTCCTTCACAAAACCGGTGTGCACGGCAAAGCTAACTTCGCGAACGGGCTCCGGTGAGACAAACCGCTTAACATTCCTGCTCTTCGCGTTCACGGCAAGTTCAGGGATGAGGGTATAGCCATAGTTATTGTCTACCATAGCCTTCAACGTTTCAAAAGAGCCGCTCTGGTAATTCAGCTGACTCTGTGCATGGCGCGGCCTTGATGTACAAAGGTTTTCCACCTGTCCCCTGAAGCAATGGCCCTCTTCCAGCAATAAAAGGTTTTCGTATGATAACGATTTTAGGTTCACACGATCCTGCTTGTAGTACTTGAGATTCTGTGCGGTGTACAACAGTATCGGTTCATAAAAAATAGGCACCTCGCGGATTTCCTTGTTCTCGAGGGGCGTAACGAGAATCGCGATGTCAAGGCGGTTAGTCTTGAGCATACGCACCAACTCTTCCGTTTGTAGTTCCATCACGGTAAACGAGGTTCCGGGGTGGTTCGCGAGAAACTCGTTGAGAAAACGCGGAAGAAGATATGGTGCCAGCGTTGGGATTACACCAAGACGGAATTCGCCTTCAATGGAGTCCTTTTCTGTTTTTACGAATTCCTTGAGGCTTCGTACATCCTGAATGATCTGGCGGGAGCGGGCGATAATGATTTCACCGGCGGGTGTGGGCTTCAGCGGCTGCCCCTTATCAAAAATCTTTACACCCAATTCGCTTTCCAGCTTCTTTACCATCATGCTTAGTGTTGGTTGCGTCACATTACACGATTTCGCAGCCCTGGCATGATTTCTGAAAATGTCGAGTGCGATAATGTATTCAAGTTGCTGGAGGTTCATCGTGGTGAACGCCGGTGTTATGCGTCCGGGTAATCAAAAATATTCAATTTGCTATTACATGTGAATATTTACCGGAGCGCTTTTAGGGCCGGTAACCCTATTTTCACGCGGTTTACATCTTTCGGCAAACAATTTGTGTCTATCCGTCAAACAAAAACGATTATGCGAGGATTATTATTAGCATCTGTCCTGTCGCTGGCGCTGACAGCCCGGGCACAGGAGAATTTCAAGGAACCATTTATTGAAGTTTCAGGCGTTTCTGAAATGGAAATCGACCCCAACGAAATTGTTCTCTGGATCAGGTTAAAGGAATTTGAGGAAAACAAGAATAAAGTACAGCTCGAAAAAATCGATCAGCGCTTTTTGAATGCGCTGAAGGAAGCGGGTATCGACAAAAAAAGGCTCACACTCGCCGACGCCGGAGCAACGTTGTCGAAAGTTACCAAACGCGACAAGGAATCTTTTCGCGAGAAGACGTACGAGTTAACGCTGACGGGATCCGCAGAACTCGAGCGTTTTCTGGCAAGTTCAGAGCCGGTTGAAATTGACAACATGCGCGTTGTACGCGTAGATCATACCGAGATCGAAAAATTCAAGCTTGAAGCGAAAACCAAAGCGCTGCAGGTCGCGAAGAACAAAGCACAAGTCCTGGCTGAATCCATTGGTTCCAGCATCGGCAAACCGCTCATGATCAGGGAATGGGATGAAGGTCCGGTTTACCCGATGATGGCGAACGTACGGTTCAAATCAGCGGAAGCGGATATGAGTGCAGAAGACCCTGTGGCTTTCCGGAAAATCCGTTTGAAAGGACACGTGACGGCGCAGTTTAAAATTCGCTAAACGAAAACGGGAGGCAGAAACCTCCCGTTCTTTTTTTGTAATACGTTTCAAGCACTCACGTTATGGAACGTCTTCGTTTCGTTCTGAAGATTTCCGATACGTATCCAAACGCTCTTCTCTCAACCTCATATTCTCCTCAACAGATTTATTAACAATTCGCGAACGGCGACCCGTAACCGATGTTTCTGTTTGTTCGGATGACGTTGAACGCGTATAGGTATCACCTTCCCCGGTTTGATCATCGACATCCAGCGCACCGCATCGATCCAGAATGGCGGCAGCTTTCTCAGCCTCTTCAGCCGAAATTGTGTGTACTGAAACGATGCAATTTGTACGACCAGCCTCGGCAAACTTCTCGGCCTCAATCCTGTTATCAAAAAGATCGCGGAAGAATCTGCCGATGCTGTCACCGGCACCGGCGTCAAAATCATGTCTCCCCTTCCTATCTTCAATGCGGTCTTCGTTTAAAATGTCGCGGTGGCCGGTTGTTCCTGGCTGCTCATACCTGCTTTCGTCAGAAACTCCGTAGGGCGTGTCGGCGTCCCGCATGCTGGTCCGCGCGTACCCCGTGTGACTCCATGCCGTGTCGATGTTCTCAGCACAAAATCCTTCCTGATGAAGCCGCTGCGCTGCATCATCAGCGTCCGTCTGATTCGGAAAGATTCCAATCACAGTGTGTTTCATAGTTGTTCGGTTTTGTTATTCACTTCGACGTGTGCCGATTGTACTAGCACTTCCTACAAAAACACATACCCGCCGGACGATCCGGGACTTGCACCGTGCAGCCTTGCGTGTGTAAGTTTTTACTGGCTTGTCTAAGAAATAATTGACTCCAGTTCAGCAAATTGCTCCGTCTATTTGTCTTTGATCTTAAACCATTTTTTCATGTCGCCAATCCACCGGAGTGGTAAACTTCTGATCCTGCTTTTTTTTCTCGCCGCAAGGCTTTCAGGTCAGGATGCTCAAACCGAAAGCGCGGAACTCAAAACGGCGCTGCAGGCCAAAGACTACCGTAAGGCTGCACGCATTGCCTACGACGATGGAACTAGGGCCTGGTCCGAAGGAAATCCCGATCTCGCCATCAAACACCTAACCCAGTCCATGACCTGGGCGAAACGCGCCAACGCCGTCCATCAAACGTATCATGCGGCAACACTTCTGGGAAAGGTTTATTTCGAAAAGGCCGACTTCGCCAATGCTGCGGATTATTTCAACCGCAGTGCAATACTTGCCCGCGATCTAAAATTGACAGAAGCGGTTTTCTCCAACAGTCTCCGCGAAGGCGAAAGTCATGCTCGCCTGAAGAGATACAAGAAAGCTATCGCGCCAGTAGAGGCTGCGTTGCAGATTGCACTTGAGAAAAAAGCAATCGGTGACCAGGTTACGTGTTACCAATACCTCCGCGACTACTACTCAAAATCCGGCAATCCCCGCAAGGCAAGCGAGGCAGCTAACCTGCTTGAAACGCTGTTAACTCTTCAGGAAAAAGAAGCGCTTGCGCGCGAAAGTGCGAGCAGCCTCGCTAGTCAGGCCCAGCAGGCATTAGCTGAAAAAGAAGAAAGCATTGAAATCCTGACCGCGCAACGCGAACGTCTGCGCGAAACGGAGGCATCACTCAGGTATACGGAAGAATCACTTAAAGAAACGTCTGAATCACTAAAAGAGGTTGAAGCACAAAACCTTCAACGCGAACTCGAAATAAGCCTCCTGAATAAAGAAAGTGAATTATCACGTCTTCGTATCGAGGAACAAAATGCGCGACTTGAAAATGAAGCAATTGTTCGCAATTCAATTCTGGTTATCATCCTGCTATGCGCATCGCTGGCGGGAGTGATGATTGTAAACTATCGCAAGCAGGTTAAGGCGAACAAGAAAATCGATCAGCAAAACAAAAATATTAAAAGCAGCATCAACTACGCAAAGCGCATACAGGAAGCCATGCTGCCTACCGGGGAATTTCAAAAGGCAATCTTTCCGGAGTCATTTGTATTATTCAAACCGCGTGATGTGGTAAGTGGTGACTTTTACTGGTTTTCACCTTTACCGGATAGCCCCGATGACCTTGTGTTTGCAGCCATTGATTGTACCGGCCACGGTGTTCCGGGAGCGTTTATGTCGATGATAGGATTCAACTCCCTGAACAATCTTGTTAACCATGGTGTAAATGAATCCGGAACAATTCTGGAGAACCTTCATGGACGTATCCGTAAGGCGCTCCAGCAGGATCTGACCGGCAACAACGACGGTATGGACCTCGCGCTTTGTATTTATCGGCAAAAGCGGAAAGTGCTGGAGTTTTCGGGCGCAAAAAGCCCCCTGGTGTACATCCAGAATAATCAGCTGTTTCAGATTAAGGGCGATATTCATCCGATTGGCGGAAGCCGAAGCAAGGGAGACCAGCACTTCAAGAAACATGAAGTCGCGATAGAGGTACCGACCATGGTGTACCTGTTTACCGACGGCTACAGAGATCAGTTTGGCGGAACTGAAAACCAGAAGTTCATGAGCAAGCGATTTACACAGCTCCTGCTTGAAATTCACCAGCTGCCACCGAATGAACAACTCGACAGACTGAGTAAGACATTTGAAGCCTGGAAGGGCACCAATGAACAAACAGACGATGTGCTTGTCATTGGCGTCCGGCTGGATCCGGCCTCGTAACCGGAATTCTCCGGTCGATAATAAAATATGAGTCTGAGAGGGGTTTTGGGTTTAAAGGGGAAGCTATTGCTGCCCTCGCTCCACACGTGTTTTCAATTTAAACGCCTGCCAAAAGAAAACTGCATAGAACACTAGTAATGAAGTAAAAACTAATGTCATAGTGGTTGTTTTAGTACAGTAACAAAGAAACGGCGAAACAGGTGGGTTTTCCCCGTTAATGGCGGCAAGGTGTAACAGAGGTTAGATCGGCCCGGGTTTTGCAAGTTTCCGTTTTTTACCTGCCGTATAATTCGTGAATGGAATTGATTGAAGGCATTGTATATTGCCAACTTTAGTTGAAAAACAATTAGTTATGATAAAAAACATGATAAGCGCGGCGTTGATTGCAGTTGCGGTTATGGGTATGGTTCCGGCAAAAGCCGGCGCATTTCAGGAAATCCAGGATTCGATCATTACGCCGCTGGATTGGTTCTTACTTGATCCGGAACAGGACCGGGTTCAGGGGGTGAGCGCGGAACGGGTTTATACAACTCTGCTAAAAGGGAAAGCTCCTTCCCGGACCGTCGTTGTTGCGGTAATAGACTCGGGAGTTGATATTGAACACGAAGACCTTCAAGGCGTAATCTGGGTAAATCAAGGTGAAATCCCCGGTAACGGAATCGATGACGACAAGAATGGCTATATCGATGACGTTCACGGCTGGAATTTTATCGGTGGCAGAGACGGAAACGTTGACGCCGACACCTATGAAGTAACACGTGAATACGTTCGGCTTAAAGACAAATACGAAAACTTCGACGAGAAAAAAGTCAATAAAAAGAATCGCGAAGAATACGAATACTGGAAACGTGTAAAGACTAAATACGAACGTGACTCCAAGTTCTCTGCTGATCAGTTACAGCAGTACGAGCAGCAACTCGAAATGTATTCGAATGCGTTTGTAACGATTAAGTTTTGCGACAGCGTTCTTACCAAACGCTTAGGTGCACCGGTTTCAAAATCATCACTGGCGAGCATCACTTCTGAAAACGATACCGTGAATTTCGCAAAGCAAACGTTGAGCCGCATCCTCGAAAGCATTGACGGTGACATCCAGGTAAACGAATTCCTCGAAGAACTCGGCTACTACCTCGATCAGCTTCAGGAAGGTGTAGACCACTACCGCGTTGCTGTGGACTACGGTTACAATCTTGAATTCGACTCCCGCTCAATTGTAGGTGACGATCCGAACAACCTGTACGAAAAAGGCTACGGAAACAATGATGTTAAAGGTCCCGATGCACGCCACGGTACTCACGTCGCTGGCATCATCGCTGCAGACCGAAATAACGACATTGGTATCAAGGGTATCGCCGATAACGTTAAAATCATGTCAGTACGCGCAGTTCCTAACGGTGACGAACGCGATAAGGATATTGCCAACGCTATCATTTATGCAGTAGATAATGGTGCGCACATCATTAATATGAGTTTCGGAAAATCATTCTCGCCTCACAAAGAAGCGGTGGATAAAGCAATCAGGTACGCGGAATCGAAAGGCGTTCTCATGATACACGCCGCAGGTAACGACGGCAAAAATCTTGATAGCGAATACAACTACCCGACGCGTAAAATCGACAAATCAAACGAAGCCAAAGCATGGATTGAAGTCGGCGCTTCGTCATGGGGAACTGGCGAAGACTTCGTTGGCTCATTCTCGAATTATGGTAAGAAGTCGGTAACGCTTTTTGCTCCCGGCGTGGAAATCTATTCCACTACACCGAACAACACGTACGAAAGTCTGCAGGGAACCAGTATGGCAAGTCCTGCAACTGCAGGGGTAGCAGCGATCATCATGTCATACTTCCCCAATCTCAGCGCCACTCAGGTGCGCGACATTCTCGTGCAATCAACACGGAAGTTCGATGGACTTAAGGTGCAAAAACCCAAGACTTCTGAACAGGTATCATTCAGTGAACTGAGTACCTCCGGTGGATTGGTGAATGCGTACGAAGCGGTTAAGCTTGCCATGAGCATGAGCCCGCTAAAGCTCAAAGACTAGACATTTCACTTCAATAAAAAAAAGGCCGCATTAAGCGGTCTTTTTTTTGCTTCTACCCCGACAAGCGGGATGATAATTTTTAATAAATACCCACCTGCCTACCGACTTCCCGTGTAACCCTTGGGTTATGGGAAACATTGTAAGGTCTTTGAGCGGCGATAAATCCGCCAATACGCGGGTTATAATTAAAGAGGGGCACTGGTAGCTTTCATTTGAAAACGCTACTGCTATGAACCCGTGCCGCACCACCCTCCTCTCCCTTCTGATGATATTAACACTTTCGTCGAACGCAACACCGACAGAAGGTTTCTTTTTACCAGACTCAGTTAATGAAATAACCTTCCGGTATAAGAACATCGACAACCTAATCGTACTCCCGGTGCAAATCAACGACACCGAAGTCGTGAACCTGGTTCTCGATACCGGATGCAGAAACCTGGTGCTCTTTGGAAAGAAGTTCACCAGGATGCTTTCAGGTTCTGATCACAAAACGATTACATTCAACGGCCTTGGTCGCGGGAAGCCAGTCACCGGATTCATCACACTTGAAAACGAAGTTGAATTCAACGCAGTCACAGGAAAACGTATAGCTATCGTCGTTGTGCCTGAGCGAAACGTCTTCCAAAACAATCCAACGATTGACGGCGTTATCGGATACGAACTCTTCCTGAAATTCGAGATTGAAATTAACTTCGCCCGGGAACTCATTACCTTCCGGCCCGCGAAGTATTCGTACCCTGACAGTGATTTCCAACTCGTACCACTGCGCATCGAAGATTCCCGGCCTATAATCGCATGCAACATCGAGTTTGCAAATGACAACAGTGAAGCTTGTGATCTGTTGATCGACACCGGTTCGTGCCTGGGCTTGCTTTACGTTTCACAGCCCGACAAAAGACGTTCAGGAAAAAAGACGGTCGTCGGGCGCGGCATTAATGGTGAAATCGAAGGAACACAGGGACTCGCCTCGAAACTGAGACTTGGTGATTATGAAATGGAAGATGTTCCCGCTTCCATCGTAGCTTCACAAACGCGTCACTACGCTTCCCTGGGAACCGGTGTCTTGAAAGAATACACGCTGTTATTAAACTATCACAAATCATACGCCGGGTTCAAACCAAACTAGCGAATAATCAGACGCACCTCACCCTGTTAATGAAGTAACTCCCATTTGCAAAGTATTTGTATCTTTAGACGGATCTCTTTTATTAACCTGAATCGTCTATGGATCAGCAAGTGCATTGGGATAACATCTCCTCGTCGTATGATGATGAAATATTTGATGTTTTCAAATCTGACAAGAACGGCATCCTGACTTCTTATTTCCGTAAACATGCGAATTCGAAATTGCAGGCCACAGATTTTGGCTGCGGTACCGGAAAAGCATTTGAATACCTTTCGCCGTCATTCAAAAACGTACTCGCACTTGACATCTCCGGCGAATGCCTGAGCATTGCGCGCTCACGTGGGTACAAGAACATCTCATACAAACGCGTTGACCTTACCAAACCACCCAGAAACCTTCCGCCATCTGATTTCGGACTTTGTTGTAACGTGGCATTGCTTCCGAGTGTCGACAGCAACAGAGCTATCCTTAAGACGGTTTACAAAGGCCTTTCCGACGGTGGTCATGCCATCTTCGTCGTTCCTTCGCATGAAAGTTTGTTTTACTCTTCCTGGATACTGCTCGACTGGTACAAACGTGAAGGTGTCAAGCCTGCCGACGTTCCAAAACACGAATTGAATTATTTCAAAGGAAGCAAGACTGACATAATTCAGGGCATCATGTATATCAACAATGTCCCCACAAAGCATTATTCGGCATCTGAAATCCAATTCCTCTTTAAAGAGGCGGGCTTTACCATAACAGCGCTCGAGAAACTGGAGTATGAATGGAATACGGAATTTGATACCTCGCCCAAATGGCTTGGCGCCCCGTATCCCTGGGACTGGATGATTGAGTGTCGTCGCTAGGGATTGTCGGTGGTACGCGTGCGATAGTCATAACCCAGCCACGTCATCACGAGAAACAGAACGCCCACCAACGTCAACGCTATCCGCAGCGTTTGCCATTCCGCGATAAAGCCAATGACCGGCGGGCCTGCAAGAAAGCCCGTATAACCAACGGTAGTTACCATCGCAAGCGCAACGCCCGAAGGAATGTCTTTTGTATTTCCGGCTATACTGTACGTAATCGGTACGATGGTTGAAAGACCAAGTCCCACCAAAAAGCACCCTGCTATGACCACATAGGGAAGCGGCAACCCGAGTACTACTGCCAGTCCGCATGAAGCCGTAACTCCTCCCGCTACAATGCACATGCGATCACCGAGTATCACGCGTACTCTGTCGCCGAAAATCCTGCCCAATGTCATGGCTGCTGCAAAACCCGTAAGCGCCAAGGGTGCAAGGAATTGTCCTGAACCTGCAACGTTCTCCATATAGTTTACCGTCCAGTCAGCCATGGCACCCTCGCCCATCATACAACAAAACGCAATTATGCCCACGCTAATCAACGATGCACGCGGAAGCCGGAACAAGGGCCCTTCCGGAAGCGAATCTTTAGAAGGTTTGTCATGTACAAGATGACGGAACATCCAGATTGTGCAGAAAAGCCCGGGCACAACTACGGAAATGAAGTGAGTATTCAATGAATACTCAGTTCCGGCAAACACTGCACCGCACCAGGCACCCAACGCCATCCCTACGCTGAAGAATGCATGAAATGAAGTCATGATTGGTTTTCCATAATCCCGCTCAACGATAACTGCCTGGGCATTCATGGCGACATCAAAGATACCTGTAACTGCACCCATTATCAGGAACAGCGGTATAGAAGCAAGCCAATGTGTAAAAGAAGGGATAAGCAAAACGAAAAGGCAGTACAACACGGCGGCTGCAAGCGTGATCCGACGGCTTCCGTTCCGGATGATAACCCAGCCTGCAAAGGGCATGGCTACCACTGCGCCCAGCGACAGGCATAAAAGCACAATGCCGATAGTCCGGTCGTTGGCGGCATACGCCTCCTGAATACGCGGAAGTCTCGATACCCAGTTCGCGTAGATGAAACCGTTAACGGAGAACGCAACGTTAACGGCAAGCCGTTTCTTAAACACGTAATGTGATGATTGCTTAGAACTCCATTCGCTTAACCTGGAACGTATGCGAAGCAGTTGCGCCCTGCCCTTCCGGTGTCAGTGCCTCAACAACGACTTTATATGTTCCTGGTAAGTCGGAGGTATAAAATTCAACTTTTGTGGATTCTCCTTTCACGTCCACAACAGGATCCCAGTGCAGCAGTGTGCGCTGATCGGGCATCCGTGAACCACGCACCTTCGCTGTTTCATACGACGGCGCCCAGAACTCGCGTCGTATTTGAAGACCGTCGTAGTCAAGTGTAACCGAACGCGGATCGAGTTCAAATCCAGCCATATCGCCCGTGTACGTGATGTAGCTTACAATACCCTGCATCCTCACCGGACCCAGAATGTAGTTTCTCATTAAAACGTCGAGCCTCTTTATTTTAAGCGGATCAAACTTCATCATCTTATCGAGATCAAGAACAGGTACGCCGTCAAGCAGGACCATCGGATCGCCGTTAAGGAGGCCTTTGCGGGTTGCATCCAGCACGAGGAAATGAAACTTGCCTTTGCGCTTCCTTACCATGATAGCCGAAACATATTCCCGCATAACTTCTTCCAATACGGGGAAACGTGTGTAGTCGTCAAGCAGGTACGACTGATCGGGATATCCATAAAACGCCGTGCTGTCGGTTACGGCGCGAATGCGTCTGTCAGTGATCTCGCGATAGAATATATCCTGCACCTGCATCGCGAGGCTGCGTTGTTCGAGTTCAACGCGTTTTCCGGCATCAAGTCGCAATGGTGGAAGCGTGTACTTTGCAATTTCTTCACTGAATGGATTTTTTATCGCAAGTTTGAGTGTGCTGTCAGGTGAAGCGTGTTGCAATACAAGTCTTTTAGAACCATAAAAATCCTGCAACTCAAACGCCAGCAATCCCTCAGCGTTGCTTTGCGAAGCCTTCAGATTAACTAGTTTTGACGGCGTCGCGAGCAATGCGCTTACACCCTCGGCAGGGGTACCGTCAGCCTTCTTCACTTCTGCAAAGACAATGTGGGAACGCATTTCAGGCAGATGTTTAAATGTGCCTGCGGGATTGAGAACATCATCCCATTTAAATCGCCTCCAGCCGTGTGTCAGCATGAGGTTGTCTGCAGCTTCTTTTGCATTCGGTGCGTCACTCAGATAGAATCCGGGGCCTTCTACTTCCCCCTGAAGATCCGACGTTAACAAAAGCCACGGCGCAATGCCCTGATCACTGGCAGGCCCTTCCAAAGAATCCAGACGAACTACGGCAACGGAGGCGCTGGCAGGAACGTAATCTTTCCCCAACGTAGCCGCCAGGTCAATGACAACCTTCCGGCGCGGCAGATACTCAGCCTGATCCGACCCTACCTTTAATTGTAACGAAGACGCCGGACGCGTGAAAAGCAACCTTTCGCAAACTGGCTGAAGGCTGGCGTTGAACAACGTTATATGTGAAATCCCTGCCGGGAATTTTGATCTTGAAATATCGAACCGGGCACGTCCCTGCTCAATCATCTTCGCTCCTGCGAATACCATCGACTGCCGGCAATGCACGAACACATATACGAGGTTGGGTTCAATTCCTTCGACAGCAACATCAACAGAAACATTTTGCTCACCGCTTTCCGCTACATGCAGTACATATCCGCGCGTCTCTGCCTCGGGCAATGCGTGCACACTCTGGCTTCCGCCAAGACCTTTTACAATAAGTCTGTACCGGTTCTCTGAAGTAGGTGTAACGTAAAAACTTCCGAGGTTAAAGGCGAGCGGATTCGCTACTGCCACCGTGTCATTATTCTGGTCGACGACAACACCGGAATAAGATTCATCAGGATCCGGCCCCGAAACCCGAAACGCTACCTTGCTGCGAAGGCCATTCACCAGGTGGCCGCCTTCCGGAAAGAACTGCACATTGACAGGTTCAGGTCTTTTCGCTACAGGCGTCCCGGGCTTAAGGAACGGATTGACAACAGTAATCTTTTTCGCGAAGTAAAAATCCGATGGAAAGTTCTTCATCCAGTTCGTGTAGCCGCGAACCAGATACGTATCGGACGGCAACGTTGCAGGAATGAATAAACTTCCCGACCCGCCATTTTCATCAAGTTCAATTTTCCCCTGTACGACGGGCTCTTCATCCCGATTCAGGATCTCGATATATGCGACCTTGCTCAAACTAACAGGCTTGTGGTTTGTGGCATCAACCTGATATATCCGCACCCACATCATTTCGCCTGTCAGGTAAAAATCCTGCGCAATGTGCATGTAGAGTTTTTCTTGTAGCGCACGCTCGCGGGCCTCTTTTACTTTTCCCTCTATGGTTTCAAACTTCGGAACTTGCGCAAACAGGTCTCCTGCAATCATCACCATCGCGACGACAGCATACACCAAGCACGAATGAAATAATTTGCTTTTCATTAAGGCCAGAATTCAGGTTTGGTTGTTGTTCCCTGTAGATAAAACCGGCAATCCAGGCAACTATAGGACGAGGTAGTGTACCCGACAATGTTTCCAAACATGTCGACGATAGATGTACCAAAGATTGAACCCGGGCTGTAGAATTGAAGATCTGGAACAAATACGGTATCCTGCTCGCAAAACGCCGGACGATACGTTGCAAACCCTCTTGGCAGTTCGGTCCTCTCAAGCCAGAAGCGCTTCTCTTCGACTGTCGATCCGCTGAAAAAACCAACTGCCTTTAAATCAGGATTAGAAATACATTTGATGTTACCATATACCTGACCGGGAAGGGGATCAAAAAGACCACCCGTGTTTTCCGTTGTCTTATACAGGTTAAGCCAATACGTGTACGCTTCTTCCGTCAGCCCCATTTGCTTAACGTTGAGGCTATACATTCGCGAAAGTTTGATCGACTCACGCGGTACGCGTTTTATCTCCCGGTTGCGAATAACATTGGAGCTGAGGTCGGTAGAAGAGCTTATCAGAATCTCATATGACGGATCCTGCCGGTAGCAGATATAAACCCATTCTTCGGGAGTCCGGTAAATCATTTCACGGTTCTCATCCATATACCAGGATGAAAACAGCGGCGCGTTGTATTCAAACGTCTCTTCATACCTCCAGCGGTAATATTTGGACGCTCCCGGAAATTCAGCTGAGTTCACATAAATCCGCAGATATTCATCTTGCGCCTGATATTCGATACTTTGAATTGGAGCAGCAACCTGGATCTCGACAAATTCAGATTCGTATATGTTACCGATATTGATCCGAAGCTTGTATTTCTTTGCGTGGTCGATTGAAATACCCTCCGCGTAATAGAGAGCCTGATACTCGGGCGGATCAGTGAAATGTCCCCACTGTAGTGGGATCTCTGTTCCATCCTCGGAAATAATTTTTACATCGGCGCCCGTCACCACCGGATATGACCCCACAGATTGAACCCCCAGCGCCTTCGTCAGCCGGACAGTAACTTTGCCTTCCGTCGCATTTAGAAATCCGTCCACGACAAGGAGGTCCGGATTTGATGACACGCCTTCCAAAGCGAACGGTTCGATACAACGCACCGCCGCAAACAGCAGTAAACCGATAGCTGACACGCACGCGCCCTTCATCAGGAGGCGATTAATTGCAGCTATTCTATTCCCCGGATGAAACATCATCTAAAATTTAAAGTTGTATGTAATCGTCGGAATCGGCCGCGCGAAAATCGAAAGCTTATATCCTTTGATCTGACTTCCTTCGGTTACAAAAAATACAGAATATGGATTGGCTCGCCCGAGCAGATTATAAACTGCAAATGTCCATGAGCTGTGGGCAAGTTTCCTGACCTTATGGTTTCCTTCAACATTTACCGAAAGATCCATGCGGAAATAGTCCGGTATGCGATACGCGTTGCGGTCACCATAAAGAACGCGTTCCGTTCCTTCTATCTGATACTTGGCAACAGGTACAGTAATCGCACGGCCCGTGTTATAGATCACGTTCCATGAAACGTTAAAGCGCCTGCTGAATTTGTAGTTACTGATGAAGTTTACAGAATGCGGCTTGTCGAAATGGCTCGGATAAAATTCACCACGGTTTACGATCTCGGATGAGAATTCTCCGATTGAACGAAGGAATGTACGTGAATAGGTGTAGCTAATCCATCCGTTGATCTTACCTGTATTCTTTTTAATCATCAATTCCACGCCGTAGGCTTTACCTTCTGCAGGAATAACCTCTGTTTCCAGTGTGCCTGCGTTCTCAAGCAATGCAGCGCCATCCTTGTAATCAAGAGTGCTCAGGATTTTCTTATAGTAACCTTCAATTGACGTCTCGATGAGTCCGCGTTTAAGGTTCTTGTAAAATCCGATTGAATACTGGTCGCCAATCTGAGGCTTGATATAATTGTCTGTCAACTTCCAGATATCTGTAGGCGTTACAGCGGTCGTGTTGCTAAGCATCTGAATGTATTGCCTCATCCGGTTATAACCAATCTTGACAGAGGCTTCGCGCCCCACGATATAGCGCACAGACAATCGTGGCTCCAGACCACCATAGCTGACCACGCTCTCACCTTTGCCATACGAAACGGTATCAACGATGTTCACCCGTTCACGCGAGCCTGCGCCGTAAACCAACACATCCTTCTCACCGAGAAAATTATAGCGCGAGTAACGTAGTCCGCCATAAATCAGGAGTTTAGAATTGACTTCAAAAGTTTCGCCGACATAGATTGCACTTTCAATTCCCTGTTCAGACTGGAACGCGCGCCTCGTCCGTGTCGACTCCTCACCTACAGGCTTCGTGTCACCCGGCGATACCTGGTAGCGCGTAATGCTTACACCTCCATTGAGTGTATGCTTTGCATTGGGAAAGAAATGAAGGTCAGCCTTACCCGTCATCTGCTTGATATCGAAACGCGTGATGAAAGCCGTAGCGGGATTCAGCTCGCTTGATACCGAATAGAAGTAATTGCTATACGAACCGGTTAATACACCATATAACTTGCTATTGATAACATGCTTCCACTTCAGCGACGCATTTCTGTCACTGTAGGTATACGAAGTGTCGCCGTTGAGCTGGAACTTATCATTGCTGATATAGGCCGATGCATACAGGTTGTTGTCATCGTCAATTTTGTGTGAAATGTTTGCAGAAATATCATAGAAGCTGGCCTTGCTTCGGCTGAATGCCTTGTTATCAAGTTGCTTGAGCAGCCAGTTTGAATACGTCGAGCGCCCTCCCACGATAAACGAAGTGCGGTCCTTAAACAACGGCCCTTCTATTGTAAATCTTCCTGTTACCGGACTGATACCACCAGAACCCGTAAACTTCTTTGTATTTCCCTCCCTGCTGTGAACATCCAGAACGGACGAAAGGCGTCCACCATAGTCGGCGGTGATACCGCTCTTATAGAGTTCTACATTCTTCAGCACATCCGGATTGAATGTTGAGAAGAAACCAAACAAGTGCGACGGGTTGTAGACAACGGCATCGTTGAAAAGAATCAGGTTTTGGTTGGTTGCGCCCCCTCTGACGTTTAGCCCTACCGTACCTTCACCAACACTCTGAACACCGGGAAGCGCCAGCACGACTTTCATGATATCGGTTTCCCCCAACGCGAGCGGCATCTGTCGCATGGTGCGGATGTCAAGTTTCTCCATCCCCATCTGAAGACTGCTCACGCGAACGTCGCGCTCAGACTCCACGACAACTTCCTTCAGCGGTGTAATCTCCTCATCCAGCTCAATATCCAGCCTGCCATTTCCGTAAAGCATTACCTGGCGGATGGTAGACTTCATGCCCACACTTTTGATCTGCAGTTGATGTCTTCCCTTCGGAAGCGTCAGTGAGTAGTGTCCAAACTGGTCGCTGCTTGCACCGATCAGTGGCTTCTCTATATAAATAGAGGCACCGATCACAGGTTCGCCTGACGCCATATCGCGCAGCGTGCCTATTATCGTCGCTGTTCCCTCAAGGTCTGCACCCTTGGGACCAAGCGTATACAACCGATCTTCTGCAATGCGTTTTCGCTTTTCGCGTTTTTCATATTCTGAGAAGTCAAACTCAACAGCCTGCCGCGCACCGGCTACCTCTTCTTCAGCGAAGAACCCTGGTGGCAGCTCAGCGAGGATTTCACGCTCTCTGGTTATGAAAACTTCTTTATCCTGAGAGACAGCCCACTTGAATGTAGTGCCCTCCAGTACCTGTGACAACACTTCTTCGATCTGCTTGTTTCTGAATTCAATGGTCACGTTTATCGTGTCGAGCCAGGCCGGATTATAATACATGCGGTAGCCGGATTGTTCTTCGATCTTCCGGGCGAATTCTTCAAACGGAACGTCGTTGAAATCGCCATTGAGCAAAGGCTTCCGCTGCGAGTTGGCGGGAGAGCTTATAAGGACCGCAAAGAATAAGATGATATATAAACGAATCATTCTTGATCGCCTTTTAAGGAATCATAGTGTGCAGCAACCGCTGCATACGCGCCGGGAGTATGCTTTGTAATTTTCAAATTTTTCGATCTGATGAATGCACGCAGTTCGCTCTTCTTATCGGAGAAGAGTCTGAGCACATCGCGCTTCCTGTACACGCGAACGTAAGCGCCATTCTTCATGATATAAAACCGGATTTTGGGATTGTAGTAAAACACAAGCGCGCTCTGCTCAATCTTCTCTTCATATAGCTTGTGATGGCGAATTAGAACTCGTGACGGACCATCATGCGCTACTTCGTAGAATCCGGGCTCGGGTAAACCGGCAAGCTCATCCGGCTTGACGTTGTGAAACCATCGGTCATAAAGTGTGAAATCAGCGACCTTAATTTTGATGAGCTGGATTTCCTGCCCATTGACGGGATGCTCAACGATCAGGTCATCCGACGCAATGTTGTAAATCAGGTTGGCATTGCGATACCATTGGCCCACATAATGTACATCACCGGTTGTCCAGTCATTTTCCCCGAAGTAGGGATGCTGTCCAAGACGCAATCTCGGTTCACGGTATTCAAAACCGTTTATTATTCCCGAGTTCGGCGTGATAAATTCTTCATAAAGATTGCTCGTATTCGCGAATGCGGTCCGGACAATCAGACTGTCCGTTGACTGCGCCTTAACCAAGAGTGGGAATACTAACACACATAAGGCAACGGTTCTGAACATATGAAAAACAGTGAAGGGCGGATTAAAGATTGAAAATAATTCACTTACAACCAAGTCCCTATACCTTTTGTGTAAAACTGCCGCGGCAATTTTTTACAGGAAAAAAAAGGAACGCCAATAGCGTTCCTTTTTTTACAATCAGCGTTATGTTATTTCGCGTATGCCACACTGCGCATCTCCCGAATCACGGTCACTTTAACCTGACCAGGATATTGCATGTCACGTTCGATCTTTTGTGAGATATCGAAGCTCAGTTGGCTTGCACGTTCATCGTTCGCCTTCTCCGCGTCGACGATAACACGAAGTTCACGTCCTGCCTGGATGGCGTAACATTTCTCAACGCCGTCGAAACTCAGACCAAGTTCTTCGAGTTCTCTCAGACGTTTGATGTATTGTTCCATCACCTCTCTCCTTGCTCCCGGACGTGCGCCGCTGATAGCATCACATGCCTGAACGATAGGTGAGAGTATACTTGTCATTTCAATTTCATCGTGGTGCGCACCGATAGCGTTGCAGACTGCCGGATGTTCCTTGTACTTCTGCGCCAGTTCCATGCCCACAATTGCGTGAGGCTTCTCAAGTTCTTCAGGCCACACCTTACCGATGTCATGCAGCAGCCCTGCACGTTTCGCCTGCTTGACGTTGAGCCCCAGTTCCGATGCCATGATCGCGCACAGGTTAGCAACTTCACGCGAGTGCTGCAACAGGTTCTGTCCGTAGGAAGAACGGAAGCGCATACGGCCTACCATCTTCACGAGTTCGGGATGCAAACCATGAATGCCGAGGTCGATGACAGTGCGTTCGCCAATTTCAACAATCTCGTCTTCGATGTTCTTCGATGTTTTGGCAACGATCTCTTCGATACGCGCCGGGTGGATACGGCCATCCTGAACAAGTCTGTGCAGTGAAAGCCGGGCGACTTCCCGACGAACAGGATCGAATCCTGAGATAATGATGGCTTCGGGAGTATCGTCGACGATGATTTCGACACCGGTTGCGGCTTCCAGGGCGCGGATGTTACGACCTTCACGACCGATGATTTTTCCTTTGATGTCGTCGCTTTCGATATTGAAAATAGACACGCAGTTTTCGATGGCGTGTTCGGTAGCAGTACGCTGAATGGTTTCAACGACAATCTTGCGCGCTTCTTTGGTAGCAGTGAGTTTAGCCTGCTCCATGATGTCTTTGATGTAGCTTGAGGCACGGGTTTGTGCTTCATCCTTAAGCGAAGCGATTAGCTGTTCACGTGCTTCATCAGCGGTGAGTTTGGAAATATTTTCCAGCACCTGAATCTTTTGCTGGTTGAATTTATCCAGCTCTTCCTTCCTGCGTTTTACGTGTTCAAGCTGGACGCTGAGGTCGGCCTTAATATCATCGAGTTCCGCTTCCTTGCGTTTGAGGTTTTCGATTTCCTTGTTGAGGGACTGTTCGCGTTGTTTGATTTTTTGTTCGTTCGAGATGATGAGGTTTTTCTTTTTGTTCGCTTCATCCTCGAACTCGGAGCGCATTTTGAGAATTTTCTCTTTGGCTTCCAGGATGCGGTCCTTCTTAAGATTTTCGGCGGCGATCTCAGCTTCTTTTATGATCAGCTTCGATTTGTCTTCGGCATCCTCCAGATTACTCTTCAACTTGCGTTTATAGAGGAAGGAACCGATCAGCAGACTCAGCACGACGGTAGCGACGATGCTGG
>JAEZDW010000015.1 GCA_023417955.1 Bacteroidota bacterium | reverse complement strand
GATACTTAATCTATTTTTGCACCCTCTCTACGGAGAAAAGCCTCCTTAGCTCAGCTGGTAGAGCAACTGACTTGTAATCAGTAGGTCGCTGGTTCGATCCCGGCAGGGGGCTCATAAGAAAATGACGGTCATCATTCGGTGACCGTTTTTTGTTTTAATGCCATTTACAATGTCTTTGGCAACCTGATTAAGCATAGGCCGAGAACTCGGAGCAGAGATAACTTTTTGGCCAGCAGGGATTGACCGGGCGGACTTGAGGATTGTGATGCGCCTAAAATCGACGGAGTCGCGACTGCTTCGAAGAAAAGTAATTCCAGCCTTAAGAAACGTAGCCGTTGAATGATGATCACTCCGGCCTGTAGCTGGATGCCAGATGCCAGGCGCTCCTCCAGCGTCCATCGATTAAGTCGCGAATCTCGAAGAAGAATTCAACAACCGTAAGAAACGAGACTAATGCACCCACTCCCGATGTCCGGTAGCGGACATCTTTCTGACGTTATGATGTCTATCAGAGCGGCTGGCATTCTACATCGATCCTTCCCGGATTTAATATGCATATATCCCGCCTTATATATAAGCGGGGACAAATGCGAGACAAATGCGGGAAGAATGCGGGATAAATGCGGGATATATCCAAAAATTGCATAAACATTTGCCGTCGTCCTTCCAAACGGTGTGGAAAAGGCACACTGGCCCCGGCAATTCAGGTGGAATGCGTAAATTTTGCCCGCAGTTTTTTGGTATATGCAGCGACTGGTTTATAGCATCTTTTTTGTCGGCGTCGGCCCCGAAACGCTGGATCCTGAAAAACGGGCCATTGTCTTCTCGAACTTCATTTCAGCCCTGCTGCTTTTTGTCAACCTGCTGATCTTCGTACTGATTCCGCAGAACCACAACCTTGCCGCGGCAGGCGAGGCGCTGACAGCCACACTGGTCTTTTCGGTACCGTTTCTGCTTAACCGCTTGCAATGGTACACGTTCTGTCGGCTTTATCTCTCTTGTGTACCGCCATTGCTCATTTCGTTTTACATGATTTCCGGCATGCGACAGATGGAGGTAATCCCTGTCACATATTACGACGGATTGCGCTACTACCTTGTGGCCTGTGGTGTGTTGCCGTATTTGTTGCTGAGTCGTCGTGAGTTGGGTTGGCTCCCGGTGGCGGTTGCACCAAGCTTGCTTGCGTTGCTGTTCTGTGATCAGCTATTTACACTCGCCGGAATCGGTTATGCCGAGCGCGGTGTTCAGGATGCCGGATACTCGCATGTATGGGTGCGTTCGATTGTGGCGTACTTCGTGATTACCGGCAGTTCCATAACCCTTCGTTACCTCATCGAGAGCGCCGACGCTACAAATCGCACACTATTACACGAACTCGAAGAAAAGAACAGGCTCATCAAACAACATGCGGACGACGAAGTTCAAAAGATGAATGCCACATTGATGGAAAACGTCCGTGAATTAAGAAGGAGAGAGTTCATCCTCAATCAGTCGCAACGCATCGCGAGAATCGGAAGCTGGGAATTCAAACCAGGTACGGGCTTTACATTCTGGTCGCATGAAATGTATAACATCTTTGGCATTGACCGCGATACCAACCCCAGCACGTTAAAGTTGCATGAAATAATGTCGGCGATCGACGCCGAGTTGCTGACAACGCAAATTCGCAAGGTCGTTGACAGCGGCATACCCTATGATATGACCATCCGAACGATAACGCCTCTCGGATATACAAAATGGATTCGCGTGTACGCATATCCTGCATACGACGATGAGTCGCGGGGTGCGCGCGGTATCTGCCATGACATCACTTACTACAAGGAATCAGAGAAACTGTTACAGGAGCGCGAAAACAACTACCGTAATGTATTTGAGCAAGCGTTTATCCCCATTGTAATTACCGATCGCAAGGGTATTATACTCGACGCCAACGACAGCATGAGTAATTTGGCGGGCGCCACGAAAGAGGACCTTATTGCGAGGAATATTCTCGACCTGGTCGAAGCGGCTGAGTTGGGTGCAACACCGATTGAATTACCCCGGCTTCAACGCGGTGAACATCTTTTTACAGACTTAAGTATGCGCCATCGCGGTGGCTGGATCCTCGAAGTTGAGGCGAGCGCAAAACGATTTGGTGAAGACAAGTTAATGCTTTTTTTGCGCGATGTATCAGAGATACGAAGGGCCTACCGACAGAAGGAGGAAAGTGATGCGCGTTTCCGCACCGCTTTTGAACACTCAGCTATCGGGATGGGTATCGTCACGCTCGACGCGAAATTCCTTCAGGTGAATGACGAACTCTGCCGCATCGTTGGCTATAGTCAGGAGGAACTCCTTAGTCGCTCTTTCCGTGACATTACATATGCTGAAGACCTGCCGGAAGACATGGCTATGTTTATGCAGATTTCAGCCGGGCTTCGCAATACGTATCAAAGAGAAAAGCGCTACGTGCACAAGAACGGGCATATCGTCTGGGTGAACATCGCCGTTTCCCTTGTACGCGATGCAGAGGGAAAGCCGCTTTACCTCGTTACGCAAATTGAAAACATCACGAACCGGAAGCGTGCACAGCTTGAGCTGATAGAGGCTGAAGCTAAATTCCGTACACTTGTAGAAAAATCCCTGGTCGGGGTTTACATCATGCAGGATGATGTGTTCAAATATGTAAACCCGGCCTTTACTGAGATCACGGGGTACACGGATGAAGACGTGTTGAGCAGCCTGCGTGTTATGGACCTTATACACCCTGATTTCCACGAAGTTGTCAATGACAATATTCAAATGCGACTCTCGCAGCGCGTCGATAGTATGCGCTATGAACTGAAGGGTATCACGAAATACGGTAAGACGATTTGGGTGGAAGCCTTCGGAAGCCAAATTGTATACGAAGGCAGGGGCGCGATCATAGGAACGCTTATCGACATCACGGAAAGGAAACTGCACGAACAGGAAGAGGCGTTGCTTGCGTCGATAGTAAACTCATCTGAAGACGCGATCATCAGTAGTTCTCTGGACGGAATTATCAATAGCTGGAACCCCGGGGCTGAACGCATCTTTGGCTACGCGCCTGAATCTGTTGTGGGGAAATCTATCGGTGTATTGTTTGCCGACGACAACACTGATGAGCGCAATGCATTCGCGGATGCGATCACCAAAGGAACGTCCACGCGTTTTCCGGAGATGCGCATGAAGCAGAAAGCAGGCAATCGCGTTGATGTATCCGTTACTATTTCGCCCCTGCGCGATGAGCAGGGAAATATTCACGGTACTGCCGTCATTGCCCACGACGTAACGTTCCGGGTACAGGCTGAAAAAGCGATACGCGCCAGCGAAGCCCGATACCGAACACTGGTTGATAATGCTATTGAGGCACTTGTCCTTCTTAATGTAGGCACGGGTACGTTCGTAGATGTCAGCGAAAGTGCGTCGCGTTTCTTCAACCTCACACGCGAGGAACTACTTGAACGCGGACTTGTCGATGTCAGTCCGGAATTTCAGCCGGGTGGTGCACGCTCCGACGAACTGGCAAAAAAGTACATCGGTGAAGCAGTACGACTTGGCAGCATTGCTTTTGACTGGGTTCATATCGACCGCGACGGGAATGAAATTCAGTGCGAAATAAGGCTTGTGAGATTGCCGTCGGAGGATGAGATTCTGATTCGTGGAAGTGTTATCGATATTACTGAAAGATTGCTGCATGAACGCGAACTCGCTGAAGCAAACAAGAAAGTCGGGGAGATGAAACTGATGGCGTTGCGTTCCGTGATGAGTCCGCACTTTGTTTTTAACGTTTTGAATTCGATCCAATACTACATCGCGAAGAATGACCGACGGAACGCGATATCGTATCTCTCAACATTCTCAAAACTTATTCGGAGCATCCTCACGCACTCGGTCAATAACAAAATCAGACTTTCCGAAGAACTTGATATGTTGAAGAATTATATCGAACTGGAATTGATTCGTTTCGAACAAAAGTTCGCATATAGTATCAATATAGATGATGATATAGATCCCGACGGAATTGAAATCCCTTCCTTGTTGATTCAGCCGTTTGTTGAGAACGCGATCTTGCACGGACTCTATGCCCGGAAGGAGGCAGGAAAGTTGGAGATCACAATACGCAACGGTACCGATA
>JAEZDW010000505.1 GCA_023417955.1 Bacteroidota bacterium | reverse complement strand
GGACTATGGCGTGTGGGGAGATGTCATCCGCGAACAGAAATCGGATATCGCTTCATACCGCTACGGCTACCAGGGGCAGTTTGCTGAGAAGGATGATGAGACCGGGTGGAGTCATTTTGAGTTGAGGGAATACGTTTGGTAACCAAGCAGAAGATAGGTTGGGAAAACTGGATGGCGTTCAGTAAGTACTATCCGGTATCACGCGCGCCTTTTTTCACCGCAATGGCGCGTAACAATTTGCACACCCTGAAAAATCAGGTAACAGCATCCAATCCGCTCGAGAACCTCTGTGCAAATGCGATGGGACTGCGTTGGATATATAGATATATCCCGCATTCATCCCGCATTCATCCCGCATTTGACTCGCATTTGTCCCCGCTTATAAATAAGGCGGAATATATCGGAGACATATGCGTTTATTATGACGGGAAAACGGAACAAGCTACACCAGTTTGTACGATTTCAATACGCCGGGTTATAACAAAAACCCAAAGACTAAGGCTGCACTTGAATTGATTAGCAGATTCATGGGGGCGGCTCGGATACTTAACGACTAACGGTCGCGGGGACGTCGACAAGATTATTTTCCATCTGAAAGGCGCTTAAATACCCCAACGCAGAGAAATCGCAACGGCACAAGAGCAACGCAAAGAATGCAATTGGTATTTCCCTGCCCTGCGTTGCTTGTATTCCGTCACACATCATCCGCAACGAACCAGTGGAAATGGGCTTCGACCAAACCCTCGAGATTGAACAAAACGGTTATCTTTACATCTGGTTAAGCAGCGAGAGCAAGGAGGCTCGCGTTTGGTTTGATGATCTCACGATTACGCATGAGGAGCATTTCGTTGTTCAGGCAACCGATTATGGCGTGTGGGGGGATGTCATCCGAGAACAAAAATCGGAGATCACTTCATACCGGTACGGCTACCAGGGCCAGTTCGCCGAGAAGGATGATGAGACGGGATGGAATCATTTTGAGTTGAGGGAGTATGATGCGGTTGTAGGGCGTTGGAGTTCATCGGATCCGTATGGACAGCATTGGTCGCCGTATCTGGGGATGAGCAATGACCCGATTAATTGCATTGATCCTGATGGAGGGTTTGATGATGTTTACTACGATAGCAAGACTGATCGGACTACCATTGTTAAGACTGACGATAATTTTGATCGATTTTATTATGATGGCGAATTCCAATCAATACAAAACAAAGGTTGGGGATTAAGCGTTTTCGGGCTAGAACTTGATCCTTCAACACTTTATAAAAACATAAATGGTTTAAGTTATCCTGGAGGAAATAATCCTCGCTCGTATAACGGTGATTATAATTTCAGTTATGTGCCTTACAGCAAAGCAGAGTATCCAGCAATTGGCCATGACCGTAGATACGACAATTTAGGTGCAGCTGGTGCGGCCGGTTTGTTGTTTGATACTAGAGCTATCGGAGCTGATTGGAAGTTTGTGGCAGAGGAATATCGAATAGCATTTAATCCGCGCAATAGAAACGAGCACGAAAAGCTTGACGCTTTTCTTTTAGGTACAGGTCTGGGTGCAGCAGCTTCTCTTAAAACAATTTATACTTTGGTCAAAAGAGGTCCAGTGGGATCAGCCAGTTATATTGGAATGTGGTATGGCATTAGTAGTATTGGAGTTACTAACAATCCAAGCAAATAAACTTGCAGAAACAATGAAAAAATACGGATTGATTTTTCTTGCAACGGGTTTTGTCGCGTTTCTCATATACTACATAAGTAAATCTTTCTCCCCTGGTAGTTATGGCAGTGCTGAAAACTATGAGTTCAATATCGGGGAAAGCGATTTGATTGCAGTGATTGAAAAGTTTAAGAGCCAGAATCCGAAGTATGCAGTTCCAGAACAACCAGGCCTTTCCGATCATTGGAGCAAGCATTGGTTCGTTGTTTATTTTTATTACCCGGAACAGAAGCAGATAATTTATACAACAATTCGAGGTTTAGGCAAAGATAAAACCCTCTTTGCATTGGTCTCTGTTAGAACTTTGAGTCTTGGAAATTGGAAGGATATTAATAAGGACTTTAGTCCTAGTGAAAATAAAGCACAGATTAAACTGTTTGAAAATTTTATATTAGAGGAAATTAAGGCAATGGCTCGTGAATAGTCCTGCTTCGAGAGCTTTTAAATAACGAGCTCAATCAGGGAAATGGCAGCAGTCCGGCATGAAATCAATTGTTGTTTTATGCAAAGAATGCCAGAATAATATGTTTCGAAAAGTTTATAAATCACAATTGACAGCCAGTGAAATCATTGCATTGATCGAAGAAAATACAGCGTCATTTTAGTGACGATTGGCCTTATTTTGTTGCTTACAAGGTTGAACTGAATTTAGCCCAATTGAAAGTTCGGCGCGAAATCCTCAAATGGAATCTGTTTCGGGGAAGGGTTACGCGAAGTTGAGAGAATAAATCCTTTGGCTGGAGGTTTGAACACTAACTTAAGAGTCGCAATGCCTCAAGAGACTGAGAATGCAAATCGGTATTCTCCGCGAACCTCCGCGCCTCTGTGTCTCTGCGTTGATTGTATTTTGTTCAGCAGGTACGATTCAGGTATGCGTGCCCTTTCTCACCGCAACGTCGCGGAGGCGCAATGGAACGCAAAGAAGTTTGCATTCGCATTCAATTAAAAATTAGAAATGAGAAATTATAAATTCCCGCATCTTCCAGCGACGCTCACGCTTATGTTAGCGGCAATCTATTTCGAAGGTCTCCTGAAACCTGAAACCTTTCAACCTGAAACATTAGTACACATCCCTTAGCTGCCTCTCCACTTCTTCATACGCCCCCAATCCCTCCTTCGCCACATCCTCCCACCGACATTCAATAACAACTTTTCCTTTATAACCGATTTTCTTCAATGCCGAAAAGTACGGCCGGAAATCGTCACCCTGTACGCCCGGTGGAGTGCGGCCTTCTTTTTCTGCGAGTTCACAATAGGCGAGGTAATCCCTGGCGGCGAGGATTGATTCGGCGGGGTCGTTTTCTTTGAGCATGTGGTAGATGTCGGCGCAGAGGCGAAGGTTCTTGTGGTTAACAGCTTTAACGATTTCGAGTGCTTCGCTTACTGTGGAGATGAAGTTGGTTTCGGTGGTGTTAAGGTTTTCGAGCGCAAGAACGACGTTGTACTTTGAAGCTATGGCTGCAATATTTTTCGCGATGGCGATGAATTGTGCTTTTGCTTTTGCCCTGTCAAACCCATCGGGGAGGCGTCGCGATTGGCCGCTGCCCCAGATGATCATGCTGATGCCGGCCTTCTGTGCCCGGGAAAATACAGTTTCGACGTATGCAAGTATGGCAGCTTCATCAACGGCAGGACCGACCACTTTCAAGTCACCCGGAATGAAAATATTGCACGCATAAAAAGGAACAGGGGAAGCTTTGATGATTTTTAGTTTTTCTTCGAACTGGCTTTCGGATACTGTTCGCGGTGATAAAAACTTCGACGTGTTTTCGACGAGGTAGCGGTAGCCGTGATCGTGCAGGATGTGAGCGTTTTCAACGGACTGTACAACTCCGATTTCAGGAATTACTGACTGCGCCTTAGCTGTGACACAGGCGAGGGCGGCGAGAAGTATTGCGAACTTGAACATAATCAAAGATAGGCTTTCCCGGTTAAAACGCCGGGGTGTTGATTTTAAGGTTTCAAGTTCGCAAAGTTGATCTACGGTAACAAGTTTGGGGCGCTTTGTACGAGCTCTTATTGGCCAGGATGCGCGAAACTATCTTTGCGCACCATTACGTCCTGGCGCCTCAGCGGTGAAAAAACACCTTCGAATGTAACGGAAACGTTCAAGTTAAGAATAAACAAACTTGCAGCTCGCAGCTCGGGCTCGCAACTATTGCAATTTTCTTTCCGCGAATAAACACCTGCCGGACCTACCTGCAAATTCAGGGTGTCTTGATCATTGAAAAAAAAATTCGACTTCCGACATAGGGAAAATCGCTCTCATTTAGAGTATAGTACAACTCGAGATCATGACAGGGCAGCGACTGCTTCAATATCTTACGAATAAGTACCCTCTTGGTAACGACTTCAGATCCGCCCTGCTGAAGTGCGCTACACAATTGACCTTGCCCAAAAATCATTACCTGCTTGAAGCTCCGCGCGTTGCAGATCACATGTTCTTTCTCGAAAAAGGGTTTGCGCTTTCGTACACGTATTTCGACGGGACCAAACAGGTCGACAAGTTCTGGACCACGGGTGATTTGATCATATCCGTGAAAAGCTTCTTTCAACAGCAGCCCTCTCTTGAATATATCAGGCTCATGACCGAGAGCGATGTTGTTTTTATTTCGCATACTGATGCACAGCGTCTCTTTGACGAGTTCAGGGAAGGACGCTATTTGTACAGCGCTATTATGAACCGCTACTATGAAAGCGAGTATCAACGGGTATCGAGTTTCCGACACCATACGGCGTGGGAGCGGTATCACGCATTGAAGGCTGCGTTTCCGGGAATAGAGCAGCTGGTGAGTCAGGAGCACATTGCCTCGTATATTGGTGTAACACCACAGTCGCTGAGCAGAATGAAGAGCTCACGGAATGACTTATCAAATGACAAATAGATTTCTTACCACCTGACACGTGAAGTCTGTTCACCTGTTAAGTGATTTGATTAGTCCGAGGAATACCTTTGGTGTATGATAACGGCACGATCATTCAGACACGCGCTTTCCGAGATAATTTTGTTTTTGTGTGTAGCACTTTTTGTTTACGCTGCTGCGACGAAACTTCTCGACTTTGAGAAGTTTGTGGTACAGATTGGTCAGTCCCCCATACTAACTTCTTACAAACGGAT
>JAEZDW010000445.1 GCA_023417955.1 Bacteroidota bacterium | reverse complement strand
GATTATTCTTTGTGATCCGCACCGCGCTACCGTGATTGGTCTTGAGAGAAAGCAGTCACTTCGCGGTTTGAAGATGTCGTCACCGGATATCAGAGCCGGGGTCGCGCTTTTGATAGCAGCGTTGTCTGCAAGCGGAACAAGTGAAATCTCCAACATCGAGCAAATCGACCGCGGTTATCAAAACATCGAAGGCCGCCTCAAAGCTATTGGTGCCGAGATTGAACGGATTGCAGTCTCTTGATTGAGAGCCTCCTATTTTGTCTACCCCCCCAGTCCTCCCGGAATGTGTTTAGAATCAAAACCTGAAAACAAGCCTGGAGCAGGAATACATATTTTTTAATTTCTGATTTATAATTCTGCTGCAATTGGCGTACTAACTTCTTTGTTTCGTCGACATAAAGCCGGGTCGAAGCCGACTTCTGCATAGGGTTTAAGAGGGGTTGATCCAGGGTTGATCCGCCTTTGAGGGTCTGCAGCTGGATCAACCCTGGATTATCCCTGGATTATCCCTGGATCAACCCTGGAACAACCATAACTAATACCCGACTTTACATCGACTTTACATCGAATAATGGATAGTGATTTCCCGCCGCAATTGACCTCTGGAAGGCTTGACCGCGGCATGATTGTGGATAGATGGAATTCCGCCGGCATAACAAGTTTTATCCATTCCTATTTTTACCGGACAACAATGATATTTTTTTAATAATATCCAACTGCAACGTATCAGTGTTACTACATGCAACTGCATGCGTAAAAGGATTGCGCAACTTATTGCAGGTAGAAATCATTCAGGTAAGTTGCAGGTAAGTTGCAGGTAGGATGCAGGTAAGTTTCGGAAGGCATTGCAGAATCAAAACAAGCCAATAATTGAGACTAAATTTTGATCTCAATCATCCAAAAAAATCCTTAACACCCTGGTATTTGACACGCTTATTTTTCCCGGGGCACCAATGACTTGAGACTTACCAACCTGAAACTATACTATCAGATTTCGATTTTGAGCCCTACCGGACAATGATCTGAACCGAAATATTGGTTGTAAATCATCGCATCCCTTACGTTGGCGATGAGGCGATCTGAAACCAGGAAGTAGTCGATACGCCATCCCGCGTTCTTGGCACGGGCATTCGTTACATAGTTCCAATAGGTATACTTCACTTCTTCGGGGTAGAAACGACGGAAGGTATCAACGAAACCTGATTCGAGCAGACGCGTGAAGCCATCGATCTCGCGTTGTGTGTACCCTGCCGATTTATTGTAATTCTCCTTCGGTCGTGCGATGTCGATTGCCTGATGGGCGACGTTGAAGTCGCCACAAACGACGACAGGTTTGCGTTTGTCGAGCCAGAGCAGATATCTTTTGAATTCTTCGTCCCATTTTTCGCGCCAATCAAGTCGCGACAGCCCATCGCCGGAGTTAGGGGTGTACACCGTTACCAAAAAGTACGTCGCGAATTCTGCGGTCATCACACGGCCTTCCTGATCAAATTCCTCGAGGCCGATGTCACACGTCACCTGAATCGGTTCTTCCTTCGAAATGATTGCAGTTCCGGAGTAACCCTTTCTTGCTTTGGAGCAGTTGACGTAAACATGGTACCCTTTAATGAGTTCAAGCGCCGAACGCGCTTCCTCGGGCGCTGCCTTCGTTTCCTGCAGACACAACACATCGGGATTCATTTCGGCAATATCCTTCAGGAAATCCTTTTTGATGATCGAACGGATTCCGTTAACGTTCCAGTTTACAAAATGCTTTGTTGATGACATTCAGCCGGGCTTTGAGGATTGAAAGCCCAAGTTTAAACTGAAATGTTCAATAAAAAAACGATTGGCCGTTTACAAAAAGAAAGGTCCCGAATCCGGGACCTTGTTCTTATTTCTTTGGACTTTCTTTCTTTTCACTTTCCTCAATGGGAACAACCTTAATCCCGGGCCCTCCACTCTGTTCGGAGCCTTTGCCTTCGATTTTTTCATTTCCGAGGTAGTACGGCAGATCGAGACCAGCCATCTTGAAAACCTCGTGCAACGGCGGCACTGATTGATACAATCCGGAAATGAAGTTCGCAGTAGATGATTTGCCATCCTTACCATTACCCCCGTCCCACACAGTGACTTTGTCGATCTGGATGTTCTTGATCGCTTCAGTTTGCATTTTAACCAGCTCAGGCAACTTGTCCGCGATGATAAGCATCGCAGCATCACGCGGATTGTTTCCTGCAGACTTCACGATTTCGCGCAAACCTTCTGCCTGTTTCGTTAAAATCTCATAAATACCCTGTGCTTCTGCCTGACGTTGCAGGAGGACGGCATCCGCTTCACCTTTCGCACGTTCCCTAATTTTCTCAGCCTCCGCCTGTGCCTCAAGAATGAGTTTCTGTTTTTGTATCTCAGCAGTAACAACCACGCTTGCTGTTTGAGATGCACGCTCACGTTCGGCGCGGGCTGCTTCAGCGCGTTGCTCGGCGACGTACGCTTCTTCAAGGGCTTTGGCCGCCTGTACTTTTTCAGCTGCAATAGCCTGGCGTAATGCTTCCGCTTCGCGTTCACGGCGTTCCGCATCTGAACTTGCAATAGCAACTTTCGACTGGTTTTCACCCTTTACAGCAAGGGCGTTTGCTTCTGCAGTCTTAATACGGGTATCGCGGTCAGCTTCAACCTTACCGATTTGCTCGTCGCGTTTTGCCGCTGCAATGAGGACCTCTTTGTCTTTCAACGCCACCGCTACCTGCGTATCGCGATCGCGCAACATTTCAGTTACCCGGATATCACGTTCTTTTTCTTCAGCCGTTTTACCTACATCACCCAGGCGTTCCTGCTCAGCAACACGAATCTTTGCTTCATTGATGGCTTTGGCAGCTGCTTCTTTACCGAGTGCAGCAATGTATCCGCTTTCGTCCTTGATATCGGTGATGTTTACGTTGATGAGTTTCAAACCGATTTTTTTCAACTCGGCTTCAACGTTGTGTGAAACGTTGCTCAAAAACTTATCGCGGTTGTTGTTGATCTCTTCGATGTCCATCATGGCAACCACCAAACGCATCTGACCAACGATGATATCATGGGCAAGTGCGTGGACGTCGTTGCGTTGCAGACCCAGAAGGCGTTCTGCAGCGTTTTCCATTACACCCGATTCAGTGGAAACACCGACGGTAAACTTTGACGGTACGTCTACACGAATGTTCTGTTTACTAAGCGCGTTAACGAGGTTAACTTCAATTGAAATCGGTGTAAGGTCGAGAAACGCGTAGTCCTGAATGATAGGCCACACGAACGTTGCACCACCGTGAATACATTTCGCTGACTCGCCTCCTACTTTACCATATTTCACAAGTATTCGATCCGATGGACACCGTTTATACCTTCGCACAAACGAAACCATCATGATGAACACAAATAGCACTCCTATTGTGCTACCGATTAACGTATACTCATTCATAGATTAAGAAATTATTTCTCAGTTACTAACAATGTGTTGTCGTTGAGCACCCGCATTACAACAACGGTCTTTCCATTCGGGAGGTCTTTGTCATCGTCGGTGATTGCTTCAAGTGTACGCAGGACACCCTGCACTTTGACCTGAACTTGTCCAACGCTGCCACGGTGAGCCGGGATGGTGAGATAAACATGCCCAACCTGACCGATTGCTTTTTCAAACTTCATGGTACCATCAACGTGAGCCTTGCTGAGGACGTAAGCCAGGCCTGCCATAACAAACATCATGATCAGTCCTGCAATCCCGGCTATTACGGCGGACCACCAATGTGAAAGGCCACTGTCGATGGACGCAATTCCGGCCCATCCGAAAATGGTGAGGAATGCAATCATGGTCTTCAACGTAAGAAACTGAAACGGCACACCACCCTCCAGGGCTGCATCGCCACCGAGTTCGACATCGTCGGGAGCGTCGTCGCCACCAACAAACGTGAAAATCAATTGAAGAATGAAAAAAACGGTAAACGGGATAGCTATACCCCAGTAGATTTTAAGGGCCAGGCTTAAGCCACCCCACCACTCACTTAAATCGCTCATAACTATAGACAATTGCTGTCCGGAATATACAAAAAATGCCGGATGGTTCAAACGCTTGTAGCAGCATCTGAGAATAGCAGCAACGGACCGGCTGGGCACAAAAAAAGCCCTCAGAAGCTGAGAGCTTTAGTATTTTGAATCGTTTCTGGTTACAGAAAACCGGAAACTATTTCTTCTTCGCTTCGAATTCCTTCTTAATTGCCTCAACGTCTACGTTCTTCAAAACAGGCTTGAAATTCTGATTTTTCAGCGTCTGACGTCTTACTGCGGCGATGGACTTATCCTTGCGGTTTTTTCTCTTTAATCGTGTTACTGCCATGGCGGTTTCTGTTAAAAGGAGCGCAAAATTAACCGGTATTTCGGTCTTTCCAAAACCCTGTGCGAATTTGTAACGCTTTCAGAACGTTTGCCCGAAGCCCGGAATGCGAAATTGTCTTAATTTGCGGCCCTTATGGAAAAACCGGCATTACCTAAGGGAACACGCGATTTCGGACCAGCCCAGATGGCCAAAAGGCAGTTCATTTTTGACACCATCCGCACCACATTCCGAAAGTTTGGCTTTCTGCCGCTGGAAACCCCCGCCATGGAAAACCTCAGCACCCTTACGGGTAAGTATGGCGAAGAAGGCGACCAGCTCCTTTTTCGAATCCTGAACTCAGGAGACTTTCTGAAAGACGCCCCCGATGCCGACCTTGCAAACCGTGATTCCAGGGCTGTATCGCCTGCCATTGCCAAAAAGGGCTTGCGTTACGATCTGACTGTTCCGTTTGCCCGTTTTGTGGTCATGAACCGCAATGAGATTTCATTTCCCTTCAAGCGTTATCAGATCCAGCCTGTGTGGCGCGCAGATCGCCCTCAAAAAGGCCGCTATCAGGAGTTTTATCAGTGCGACGCCGACGTCGTTGGTACCGATTCCCTGGTGTGCGAAGCTGAAATCATTGCGATGATTCGCGAGGTATTCAAAAACCTGAATATCAGGGACTACACCATAAAGGTGAACCACCGTGACATCCTGGGCGGCATTGCCGCGATCGCAGGCGCAGCCGGAAATGAATCCGCATTGTTTGTGGCAATTGATAAACTTGACAAGATTGGCAAGGACAAGGTGAAGGAAGAACTCGTATCGAAAGGATTTTCTAATACAAGTCTCGATACGCTATTCGATACGTTGTCACTCACGGGATCTCCGAAAGAAAAACTCGCCCGTGTACGCGAAAGATTTGCCCAAAACCCTGCAGGTGAAAAAGGCGTGAAAGACCTTGAAGAAGTGTTCCGGATTCTTGATGACTATGGCACCGACCTCAGTCATGTTGAATTCGACTTGTCTCTCGCCCGCGGACTCACCTACTACACCGGTTGTATCTTTGAAGTTAAGATTAACAACGTATCAATCGGAAGTGTCAGTGGGGGCGGCAGGTATGATAACCTTACGCGTGCCTTTGGCGACAAGGACAACCTTTCCGGAGTTGGGTTTTCATTCGGTGTTGATCGGATTTATGATGCGATGGACGAACTCGGTCTGTTCCCTGAGGATACATCAAAGAGCAGCCGTGCATTGATCTGCCACTTCGATGATGCGACTTTTCGTCATGGCCTGGGCATACTTTCAAAATTGCGCAATGGCGGGATTGGTGCAGAAATTTATCCGGACATTCAGAAATTGAAAAAACAACTTGACTACGCAAACAAGAAAATGATCTCGTATTGCATTGTCATCGGCTCAGACGAAATGCAAAGCGGCGTTTACACGCTCAAGAATATGGATACTGGTGAGCAGCGTAAGCTTTCCGCTGATGAACTCGTACCTGCATTATCCTGAGTTGTAAGCGTTTGATCAATACAAAATAAAAATACTAGCTTTACCAGAAGCTCTTCATGACGCACCTGATCACGGACAAACCGCTAACGCTCAAAGATCTGGAAAGCATCGTCTCGGAAGTTGCAACCCTTGCGCTGTCCGACGAATCCAGGGAGAAAATTATCCGATGCCGTGAATACCTCGACCGCAAGCTTGCGGATGCCTCTCATCCAATTTACGGAATCAATACAGGATTCGGATCCCTTTACAACAGGAACATCCGCGAGGACCAACTCGGCACACTGCAGGAAAATCTGGTGAAGTCACATGCCTGTGGGACCGGAAACGAGATTCCGACTCACATTGTCCGGCTGATGCTTTTTTTAAAAGTGAAGTCTCTCGCATATGGACACTCCGGAATTCAACTGTCGACGGTCGGGCAACTTATCAACTTCTTCAATGCGGAAATTTTTCCCGTGGTATATGAAATGGGTTCGCTGGGCGCATCCGGTGATCTCGCACCATTAGCACACCTCTCCCTGCCATTGCTTGGATTAGGTGAAGTACGCGTCGGAGACAAACGCATCGCGTCGGCAGAAGTACTGCGCGAAAAAGGATGGGCACCTTTGACCTTTCAGGCGAAAGAAGGGCTTGCATTGCTCAATGGCACGCAGTTTATGAGCAGTTATGCCGTGTGGTGTGTGATTCATGCTCATCGTCTTCTAAGGATTGCCAACCTGATAGGCGCACTCTCGCTGGATGCCTTCGAAGGCAGGATCGAGCCTTTTCAGGCTAACGTTCATGCTATACGCCCACATGGTGGCCAGATAAGCGTTGCTGAAGAGATTCGCGGCATTCTTGAAGGCAGTGAATTGATTGCTTATCCCAAAAAGCACGTGCAGGATCCGTATTCCTTCCGCTGCATTCCTCAGGTTCACGGTGCGAGTGCTGATGCATTCAATTATTGCACCGGTATCGTGCTAACGGAAGTGAACAGTGTCACCGACAATCCGAATGTATTCCCCGACGATGATCAGATTGTCTCGGCGGGAAACTTTCACGGACAACCACTGGCGCTCACGCTCGACTTCCTGGCTATCGCGATAGCTGAACTCGGGAACATTTCCGAACGACGGACATACCAGCTCATCAGTGGTGTGAGGGATCTGCCTAATTACCTTGTGGCAAATCCGGGTATTAATTCAGGATTGATGATCCCGCAATACACAGCTGCCTCATTGGTAAGCCAAAACAAACAATTGTGCACGCCCGCATCCGTTGATTCCATCGTTTCGTCAAATGGACAGGAAGATCATGTTAGCATGGGCGCGAATGCTGCGTTGAAGGCATACCGCGTTGTGGAGAACACGTATTCCATTCTTGCGATAGAGTTGATTACGGCAGCTCAGGCAATTACGTTCCGTCGTCCGAAAAAGACGTCTCCACGACTGGAAATGCTGATTGATACTTTCAGGCAGGTTGTTCCGTTTATAGAAGATGATCGTGTTTTACACGAAGACATCAGGAAAGCCGAAGCTTTTTTAAGAAACTGGAAGCTGCAACTATGATCATCCGCGCCTGTATACTGCTTGCACTTTTTGCAGTACCGTTTATATCGGCGGGCCAGTACTTCAGCGAAGACGGGCGTTTCTCGGTTACTGAAAACACTGCCTGTGCGCCTTATGGTAATCCGATCGTAATCAGCGCTCCCGAGTGCGACGGTGTGACAACTGCCTGCAGCATTGACTTCGATTACGCGGACGGCGTGCCGAATACACTCGCCCTGGTCGACGGGCAGTCATTCGCTCACGTGTATACGGAACCCGGCACATATATCATCCGGATTCAGTTTGGAACAACGGGTGGTTTCGACCAGCTGGAAATGACCATCCTACCCAATACGCCTCCCGATTTTAATATCTACACATGTAGCGGAAACCGCGTCCAGATTGAAATCACAGACAACGTATACGCAGACTACAGCATCGATTATGATAACGACGGCGTTGAAGATGCCACGTCAGTTAACGGGATGGTCACGCCGTTCCACACATACGGCGATGTACTGCCAAAGACGATAACTGTCGCACCGAATTTTGTCAACTGTACCTCAACGTCAAAGACAGTAACGCCAACAGGTCTATTTTCACCGGCTCCGCCAACAATCAACGCGTTGCACGTGATGGCTGACAATACCCTTGAACTTGAACTTGCGACGGCGCCGAATTTCTACTATCAACTGGAAATGAGTACAAACAGCGCGGCAGGGTTTGGCATCCGGCAACAAGTCACTGATGAAAGTTCACTAAGCCTTTCCGGACTCAATCCGGATAACAACTACTATTGTTTCCGCATAGGAACGGTTGATATATGCGATAGCTCAGCACCTGTCTATACCGGAAGTAATGTGATCTGCAGCGCTGATCTGGACCTTGCCGTTCAGGATGACGTAATGCAACTTGACTGGAGTACGAACAACGCCGGCGTCAACAGCTTTGCGGTTCTCCGGAATCCGGGTGCTCCTGTGACGCTTCCAGCTTCGGCGGATGATTACGGCGATACTCAGATCGTGTGCGGTGTCGATTACACCTACCAACTTGTCAATGAATACAGCGGCGGCATCCGCAGTTATTCAAAAGTTGTTTCTGGAACGGCCATATCCAATCGCACGCCTACACCGATTAACAACATTACCGCACAAATAGACGGCGCTAACGTAACGCTTACGTGGCCGCAGGATCCCGATTTCGTTGCGGATGAATATACGGTGTTTCGCGTTCGGGAAAACAGCACATTGCAGGCTGGAATTACCGAAGACCCTGTGTTTACCGGACCGTTCAATATTGAAGAGCCGGCATGTTATCAAATCAGTTACAAAGATATCTGCGGTAACCAAAGCCCCGCTGGCGTCGTGGCCTGCCCGATTATTCTTGACGTCACACTACAGAGTAACAATGCCGTTCAGCTTACCTGGCCAGAATACAACGGCTGGGCTAATGGAGTCTCCAATTACATCATAGAAAAATACGATGCGTCCGGGCAGCTGCATTCGACGATCAACACCGGCACATCGCTTACTTATGTGGATCCTTTTGGCGGCGGGAATGACGAACAAATTTTCCGTTACCGGATTGTCGCGGAACCATCCGACGCTGTGTTGCTGCCTCTTCCAGCAATTTCGAACGGGGAGTTGATTGTGCGAAATCCAAACCTCTCCCATCCTACCGCATTTATACCAGCCAGTTCTATTAACGAAAACCGGACGTTCAGAGTGTTCGGCAGTTTTATCAATAGCTACGAACTGAAGATATTCAACCGATGGGGCGAGTTGATCTTCGAATCCGTCGATCCTGAAACCGGTTGGGACGGATCATTCAAAGGCCAACCCATGCCTGAGGGAACATATGTCTTTCAAAGCCGCGTTGTCGACTTCGCAGGCAGGACGTTTGAATACGCCGGTACAGTTGTCCTTCTTAAGAAAGGATAAGGTTTTTCATACCCCCGGGAATTGCTACCTTCACACCCTGGGTTAACAAGCAAAAAAGCATTCAGGATATGTTTGACATGATGAAAATGATGGGTAAGATGAAGGAAGTTCAGACCCGTCTGAAAGAAGCTCAGGACAACCTTGTAAAGTTGCGCGCCCATGGAGAATCCGGTGCAGGGATGGTAAAGGCGACGGTTAATGGAAAGAAGCAGCTTGTACAGATTGAAGTTGATCCGAGTCTGCTCAAACCAGACGATCTTGTAATCCTTCAGGATCTTATCGTGGCAGCAGTAAATAAGGCTCAGGAGGATGCTGATCTCCTTGCAAAGGAAGAGATGCGAAAAAGCACGGAAGGTCTCATACCCAATATACCAGGCTTCGATATTAGCGGCATGATGGGATGAGTACCACTGCGGTAGTTATTCTGAACTATAATGGTGAGAAACTGCTGCGCCAGTTCCTTCCATCGGTCGTGCAACACTCATCCGGTGCAATGGTCGTTGTTGCCGACAACGGTTCGACCGATAACTCCATCGATGTAATCAACAGCGAATTTCCCGGTGTAAAAGTCATTCATCTGGAGAAGAACTACGGCTTCTGCGGTGGCTATAACCGTGCGCTTAAGATGGTGGAGGCTGATAACTACGTGTTACTCAACAGCGATGTAGAAGTTACCGCGGGGTGGCTCACTGCTTTGGAGGATGTACTTGAATCAGACGCACGCATCGGCGCGGTTCAGCCCAAGATACTAAGCTACACGCGTCGCGATCACTTCGAGTACGCTGGTGCTGCAGGGGGCTACATTGACCGGCTCGGATATCCGTTTTGCAGAGGCCGCGTCTTCGACAAACTTGAAACAGACACACATCAGTACGATGATATCAGACCGGTATTCTGGACATCAGGAGCCTGCATGATCATTCGCGCCGGGCTATATCACAAGTTTGGTGGACTTGATGAAGACTTCTTTGCGCACATGGAGGAGATCGATCTCTGCTGGAAGATGCAGCGCGCAGGCTACCCGGTCTATTATTGCGGAAAAAGCACCGTTTACCATCTGGGGGCTGGTACATTGGGCTATGGTTCACCTGCAAAAACCTATCTCAACTTCAGGAATGGGCTTGCGATGATTACGAAACACTTCTCGACCCTGGAGCTTTTTATTAAGCTGCCTGTTAGAATCATTCTGGATTGGGCCGCGGCCCTGATGTTTCTCATAAAAGGCAAACCGGAGAATTCAGGGGCTGTATTTCGTGCACATGCAGCGTATTTAGGCTCAATAGGTCGAGTCCTCAAAAAGCGACGCGAGATCACAGCGCAGTATCCTGTTTATCCGCGGGACACAATTTTTAAGGGTTTCATCCTCATTGAGTCCTACTTTCTGGGTCGTGATAAGCTGGTTATCAATCAATAATCCCAGATTGGATTGCGTTTTCTGAGGTGCTTTCGCATGTTCATGATGAAAGCCAGCGAAAGGTAGATGATGATTGGAGATCCAAAAGTGATAAATGAGGAGTAGATGAAGAACAGGCGGATACTGGACGTCGCAACTCCAAGTTTTTCCCCTAAACGCGTGCAAACACCAAAAGCATAACTTTCGAAGAATTGCTGTATGTGATCAGTCAGGCGATTCATATAACTCCCAATAATAAACTTTCGTCATTCCATATAAGCCGTTCACCGACCATAAACCCCACTCCCGCTGATAGGGCAGGCACGTGGCTAAGGAAGCAGGGCTGATCTTATTTTTTTGACTATAATTGCAAAAAAACACACATAAGTATAGTTTTGCAACCTGTAAAAAACAATTTATAAACCACAATCCAATGAGAAAAGTATT
>JAEZDW010000407.1 GCA_023417955.1 Bacteroidota bacterium | reverse complement strand
TCAGCATGTTTCGTCGGGATTACTTGAGTCCGGACTTTCACTTGGCTTCTTTAAAGGAGAAGTCGGCTATAAGTTTCTTATACGCCAATCCTTGCCGGGGATAGCAACCGCGTTCCTGCTTGCACTTGGTAAAGGTATCGGCGACACTGCCTCCGTTTTGTTCACTGCAGGATTCACTGATTACGTACCCGAAAGCATTACGGAACCTGCAGCTACCTTACCACTGGCGATATTCTTCCAATTGAGCTCACCAATTCCGGAAGTAAAAGCCCGGGCGTACGCTGCGGCAGTTGTACTTACCGTGATCATTCTGATTATTAGCATTGCCGCAAGAATTATCAGCACAAGACTTTCCAGAAACAGTATATGAGTATTAACAATACAGAAAACGATGTAACTTCTCTCATTGGCGAGGATATCGTCAAAAAGGATCAAGCAAAAGGTCTACACAATTTGCTCTATGTCAACGACCTCAGTTTGTGGCATGGAAAGAAGCAGACATTGAAGAACGTTGAATTAAACATTCGCGACAAGGGGATCACGGTATTGCTTGGTCCTTCCGGGTGCGGCAAGACAACGTTGTTGAAAACATTCAACAGGCTTACTGATTTGTATCCGGATATTCGGACCGAGGGGTCAATCATTTTTGAAGGAAAGGATATCCTCGACAAAACCATAGATGTCTACAGCCTGCGGCAGAAAATGGGACTGCTTTCGCAAAAACCACATCCTCTGCCCGGAACTATCGCAGATAACATTTCATATGCGTTGAAGTTGAAAGGCATCAAGAACAAAAGTGAACTTGCCGATCGCACAGAGTTATACTTGCAAAAAGTAGGTTTATGGGAAGAAGTGAAGGAGCGCCTGAAAACATCCGCCGGCCAACTCTCGATCGGACAACAGCAGCGCCTTTGTCTTGCACGTGGCCTGGCCGTTGAACCGCGTGTTATTCTCGCTGACGAGCCTACTTCTGCGCTTGACCCGGTATCCAGCAGGAAAATCGAAGAATGTCTCCTTGAACTAAAGGAAGATGTTGCCGTTGTTTTGGTAACCCACATTCTGCGTCAGGCAAAAAGGCTGGCAGATTATGTCGCGTTCATGTACTACGGTGAGGTAGTCGAAAAGGGAAGGCCAGGCGTTTTGTTCGACAATCCAAAGACTAAGATATTTCAGGAATATTTGTCGGCGTAGATTGAAAGCGGTTCGCCATCTTTCTGGCGAAGCTTTAAATATCAGCATCCCTACGAATCAAAAGACTTCATTGGCAAAAGCAAGATGAACAGTGTTGCTTAAGGCGAGTTAGCAGCTGCGAAAACCTTTGATCGACTTGCAGGTAACCAACGCGCCAGACACATCATGAGGCTTGCGTACGTTATAGGTTAAACTTCTGATGCGATACAGGTCCGCTATTCAGACTGATACACAAATACACTTTCCAGCGACCGCTCCCCTATTTCTCATTGGTCATTTCATGAATCCTGCTTACCTTCCACTTTAACTCGTCTAAACCATTATGAAAGGACCCGCTCATTTCCGCACGCTTGTTGTCACTGCGTTATTTTTTCTATTCGCGCATCAGACAATGGGCCAAAATGCCAGGAATCAAAAAACTGGAACCGAAAAAGAAAAACTTAAAGCGCTGATTGTCGACGGTCAGAATAATCATGGTATCTGGCCCAAGACCACTGCTATGATGAAAGATTACCTGGAACAAACCGGTCTGTTTCAAGTTGACGTTGCACGCACAAAGTTTGTGTGGCAGGGCCCGCACAACGACGGTGATCCCAATCTTGGCGAAGAAAAACGAAAGCAGCTGCTTACTTTATACCCTGTTGGTACTGACCACGCCGAAGAAACCAACAAACCTAAAATGGATCCGGATTTCAAGCCAGACTTTTCAAAGTATGATGTGGTGATCTCCAATTTTGGATGGATGGCTGCGCCCTGGCCTGATGAGACTAAAAAGGGTCTTGAACAATTTATCAGCAATGGCGGCGGACTTGTCGTCGTGCATGCTGCTGACAATTCGTTCCCCGAATGGAAGGAATTCAATCAGATGATTGCTATGGGTGCCTGGGGGAACCGAAACGAAAAAGACGGACCTTATGTCTATTATGATAATGACGGGAAACTCATACGAGACAACAGTCCCGGACCGGCAGGATCACATGGTCGGCAGTACGAGTTTCTGATTACTGTTCGCGATACAACACACCCGATAACACGCGGGATGCCAACGCAGTGGCTGCATGCACAGGATGAGATGTATGATCGCCTGCGGGGACCCGCTGAAAACATGACGATAATAGGGACTGCATTTTCCGATGAAGAAAAGAATGCCTCGCACTTCTCACCACTGCGAGGTACGAACCATCACGAACCGATGCTGATAACCGTAAGCTATGGCAGTGGCAGAATTTTTCACACACCATTAGGACACGCAGACTATTCAATGGAATGCGTTGGATTTATTACCCTTCTTCAGCGCGCATGTGAATGGGCAGCAACCGGAAAGGTCACGCAGGCACTCCCAAAAGATTTCCCGACGAAAGACAAGGTTAGCCAGCGGGCGTGGGGGAAATAAGACTATCATAACCGGTCTTGATTTAATGTTTAAACATCCCAAAAGGCCGTTCTTATTTAAAAAACGACACTGCATTAAACAGATGGCCCGGAACGTTAGCATCACAAAATAAAAGCCGGGCAGGCCGATCAATCTCGCATTTCGCGTGGTACCTTCATTGGCAATTCCACGTCACTGGAAGAATTCTGTTCTTAGTTGTCACATTAAATCTTGCCTTATGAAACCCTCTCTAAACACGATGGGTGTCGTACTTATTGCGGCGCTCATGCTGACTTGCTGTACAGAGGATACACAAGTCGCGAATGACAAACTAAACGTTACCTTCAATATTGATCTCGTTGAGGAAGGTACGGGCCAACTGGAGAGCGCCACGATTCCGCATGGCGCTATTGTTTTAATAAGTATTGAAACCGAGAATGGAGAAGTCGTTATTGATCAGGAACCAGTGGCCATCCGGAAAAATGATAGCGGATATGTAACAGCACCACTTCATTTGACTAAAGGTAACTACCGATTAGTTGATCTGATGGTTGCAGACGAGTCTGGTGAAGTTTTGTTCGCAGCACCACGTGAAGGATCAGCCCTCTCGAAGAAGGTTTCGCGTTCGTTGCCTTACGAAATAACTAACGAAATGCAAGTTGATACGAGACTTAGCCTGGTCGACACTCGCAAGAAGGCGCCAAAACATTTTGGTTATGATTGTTTCAGAGGAAAGCAGCATACGCTCAAGGTTCAGGTGTTCACATCTGAAGAAGACGGGGCCGTGCATCGTGCTACAGCAGAAGCCCTGATCATGAAAGGCCTTGACACCATCAGGACATACACATTGAACAATGTGATGAATTTCGTAACATTCAAGGGAACCCCGGGAGAAACGTATAGCCTGGTGGTGGTAAAGGACTCATATGCCCGGTTTTCGAAGGACTTTAAAGTCAACCAAATTCCGGCAAAGCCTTTAAAAGTTGTTTTGCAGCCAGCGTTGACACTTGTTGGTGTTACGACCGGTGATAATAACCGATTCGGTATGCAGCTTGACGCCGCATGGGGCATTTTCGATTTCCATATTGACTGGGGCGATGGAACAAGTGAAATTTTTAGTCCAGTCACTACCACCGGCGTCGACCATTCCTATGCGCATCCAGGCAAATACTTCATAAGCATTACAGGAAACGGACTCGACTCAGTTGTTCTTGTGGGCAATTTGATAGGAGCGGGAGAAATTGAGCGCGTTGGTCTGAAGCACCTGGTAAACTTGTTTGACTTCGTACTTGAATATGCTCGCGGACCAGAGACAATCGACCTGACCAACAACAAGCAATTAATGTACGTTTTGCTGTATCCTCATCCGCTTGATCCATCGCCATCCCTGAAGACGTTGCTGATACCGAATGACGCGAACATTATATCGCTTGAAGTGATAGGCCACACGAGTCTCACATCAGAAAGTATCAACAATGTTATCGACGCCCTCCATCACCAGATAACAACCATAAATCCCCGGAGGGGAACTTTCGATTTTTCAAGATCGGACGATAACAACACACCTATAGCTATCCCGTCAGAATCATCAATGGAGAAACTGCGTGAGATGAAGCATACTTATAACTGGTTTATATTGCCCGATCCCGATGGGGAACCCCTTTGAGTGAACCATTCACGCATTGTCGAATACAAAAAACACCCTGCAAAGAGCGGGTGTTTTTTTTATATAATCGAAATTGAGTGCGTGTCGCGACAGACACAAAACTCAATAAATCGCATATACCTTTTTTGTTTATCTATCAATTAGCACAAATTCACCAACAAGTGTTCAAGCTACCGACTTCTGAAGCGATCTACTGTATCATAAATGATAAGGTCGCCAGGTATAGTATCAAAAATTAAACTTGTCGAGTTCACAAATTCCGCTCACTATCGGTGGTATATTGATTGACAATTCCACTCCCGTGGGATGATCCTGTTTTTAGTTGTTAAACCTTAAACTTAGTTTTATGAAATCCTCTCATTTCATGATGGGCGTCCTTTTAATCCCGGCGCTCATGCTGACATGTTGCACAGAAGATGCACATGTTGCGAATTACAAAGTAGATCTAACCTTCAATGTGGACCTGATGGAAAGCAGCGAAGGTCAAATGAAAGCCGCGCAGATTCCACCTGGTGCAGTTGCATTAATCAGCATTGAAACCGAAGGCGGAGATCTGATCGTCGATGAACAGGAAGTCACCATCACTCAGAACAAAGATGGATATGTTACGACACCATTGCGTTTACCAAAAGGTAGTTATCGGCTTGTCGATTTAATGGTCCTGGATGAGTCGGGCGAGGTTGCATTCGTCACGCCACGTGAGGGATCAGAGCTTTCCCAGAACGTCAAACGTTATCTTCCCTACGAAATAAATGAAGAAAGCTCAGTTGATACGAGATTTGGTCTGATCGACACACGAAAGAAAGCTCCAAAACACTTTGGATATGATTGCTTCAGAGGAAAACAACACAACCTGAAGGTTCAGGTATTTATAGCGGAAGAGAATAGCAGCCATTTACAACGAGCAACTGCGGAAGCACTAATCATGAAAGGACTTGATACCCTTAGAAGGTATAAGCTCAATCATAACATGAACTTCATCTCATTCAAAGGTAACCCCGGTGAAACGTATACGCTTGTCGTTGTTAAGGATTCCTACGCCCGGTTTGCAAAAGATTTTAAAATCAATCAGATTTCCGGCAAACCGCTGAAGGTTGTTCTGCAGCCTGCGTTTTCGGTTGTGGGCATTACGACGGGGGAAAACAACCATTTTGGGATTCAATTTGATGCACCCTGGATATTTGATTTTCACGTCGATTGGGGTGATGGAACAACTGAGATCTGGACTTCCGGAATAACCACGTCCCTGGAACACTATTATGCCGAACCGGGTCACTATTTTGTAAGTGTCACCGGAAACGGACTTGATTCGGCTGTATACGTAGGTAATTTAGGTTCCGCCAGAATACAACGTCTTGGCATGAAGCATTTAATCAAACTGACTGATTTTCGAATTGAATATAGTTGGGGCCCGGAGGTCGTTGACCTTAGACATAACAAATTATTGAATGTTGTTTCGTATTACCCAGGCGTTCTCGAGGAAGATCCTACGTTACGGAGGATCAGGATTCCCAATGATGCTGATATATACCAGTTGGAGTTAGTGGGTAGTACAAATCTGGAATCAGAAAGCCTTAACGGGGTCATCGACGCAATTCATCATCAAATTGTAACCAAAGGCCGGCAAGGTGGTGATTTTCTATACCATAAATGGGAAGACCCCAATGCACCAGTAGCTACACCGTCTGAAGCGTCTCTGGAGAAACTGCGTGAAATGAAACATACGTATAATTGGCTAGTGGTTCCCGATCCGGACGGGATACCGTTTTGAGAATTGGGAAGCATCATGTAAAAACGTATCGCGGACAAATGCAATAAGCCCGCGTTAGCGACAGAAGCGGCACCCCGGACTCCAACCGGGGTGTCGTCATTTTTGAGTAGTTCTCTAATGCTAAATAGTTATTCAAATCGTGGGCACACGCTTCAACCCGGTTGGAGGAGGAGTATAGCGGATGGCGCGGGCCGTGGTGCGTTGCAAAACGCGCATCACGGCAACGCCCAAAAAACCAAATATCAAAGAATACACGCTACCTTGCACTCTTCTTTTTTAATACGCGCCGTCATTTCAATAGCAGGAATCTCGTGCTGAAGCATCCCTGCAAGTCCGCACTCTCCATAACGACATTACCGTGTTTTGTCTTCTTAACAGCAATGCGATACGTATCTACTCACTGGGAAAGTTTATCGAAACTCAGCCCATAAAGGACAACCTGCAAAATCACAGGGACGCAGCCAGTCCAGGCGTTAGACCGAGGATGTTAATGTATGTAAAGAGAATACACCGATACCTTTCGTGTTTGTAAAATGATCGAAGTGTGATTTGAAGAGTGATTTATCATACCGCTGATTGTCCTGATTGTGACTGATCACTCTCCTCTTTAAGAAAATTCCCGCACGAGGCGGGAATTTTTATGTTTATAAGCCTTCAGCCCAATCGATTTTGGGTGACCGGTAGAAATCAATTTCGAGAGCTTTCCACAATCGCGCGTGGTTCGCAAGGCGTTTTTTATAGTCGTCCCAGCTGCGCGCAGACGGGGATGTCCAACCAATTTCGGCAACGCCAGGCAAGCGGGGAAATACGAGATATTCGATGTCGTCCATTGTCTCAACGGTTTCGGTCCACAGCGGCGCTTCAACCCCGAGAATCTGTTCGCGATCAATCGCGGGAACGAGTGTGGCGGGGTCCCATTGATAGGATGAATCAACTTCGATGTATGCGGCCCAGTGCAAACCAATACGCGACGTTGAATCATATTGCATGTCCAGATAAACTTTCGTTGACGGAGAGAAGATTAATTTCGCGCCCTTTTCTGCAGCCATGGTCGCGTACTGGCGCGAGTGCCAGAATTGAGCAATAGTCGTTGAATCAAGGTTTGCCTGAGCAATCTCTTCCCACCCTATCATGGTCTTTCCATTTGCTTCGACGATTTCTTTAAATCGGTTTATGAACTCAATGTAGTCCTCTTTCTTTGTCACCTGCGCCTCGTCGCCACCAATGTGGAAATACGGTCCGGGTGTGATGGCAGATATCTCGCGGATTACGTCGTTAACAAACTTAAACGTAGATTCCTTCTTCAGCGTAAGCGTGCTGAATCCGACTTCGGTACCATAATGAGGCAGACCTGCAACAGGTCGTTGTCTTTCACCTGGTTCGACTTTAATCGGTGGTCCCGGAAGCAGCTCGTCTGGATACGACACAAGTGCAGCGTTGATGTGCCCCGGAAGATCTATTTCAGGTACGATAGTAATGAAGCGGCTTTGTGCATACGCAACAATTTCTTTGTACTGTTCCTGCGTATAAAACCCGCCTTTGCCTCCACCAACCTGGCTTTGGCCGCCAATGGCTGTAAGGTTGGGCCATGACTTGATTTCAATACGCCAACCCTGATCGTCGCTCAGGTGAAGGTGAAGCGTGTTAATTTTGTAATAGCTCAGGAGGTCAATGTAGCGTTTAACGTCTTGCACAGAAAAGAAATGACGTGAGACATCAAGCATAGATCCGCGCCATTCATATTCGGGATAATCGATGATGGTACCGGTGGCAACCTCCCATTCCTTGCTAAGTGCACCATCTTCCTTACTCGCGATAATCTGACGAAGTGTTTGGATGCCATGAAAAACACCGGCCGAGGTATTTGCCACGATCTTTATTTGCTTCTCATCAATTTGCAGCTGATAGCCTTCAGCCCCGAGGTCAGATGAGCCACCTAACGCAAGGACGATTGATCCGTCGTTCGCACCAGGCGCTACATTGAAGGAGAGTCCGGTGAGTTTGTTGAGCATTTCGTTGAGATAGTTTGCAACATCACCTAATCCATTTTCTTCAGACTCCACAACTATGGCTGTACCCTCTTTTATAAAGAATGTTTTCCCCGTCGCAGTCGCAGACACGGGTTTTGGTATCACACGCTCGAAAGCAAGTTTTGCATCTGGTGACGTGGGTGTGGACCGGTTACAGGATGAAAGGATAAATAAAACGGCGATAAATACAGCACTGGGAATGAATAAGCGAGTCTGGTTTAGCAGGTACATGAGTAAAAAGTTTGTCGGGGTGAATGTATAAAAATTTAAGGCGTTGACGCGGTTGTGTTTTGGGAATTTTGGCAGTGCACGGTGCACAGAGCGGCTTGGGGTCAGGCCGGGCTTAATTGTTGTGCAAGGCCAATGAGAAGACCTTCGACGCCTCGGATATAGCAGAGGCGGTAGACATTTTGATAGTTAACTACTTCGCCGACGAGTTTCGCACCGTGTTTCTCAAGTCTGCGCAAGACTTCGTCGAGGTCTTCGACTCTAAACATGATGCGTAAATAACCAAGCGAGTTTACGGGTGCAGTTCGGTGGTCGGATATAGTCTCGGGAGTAATAAACTGTGAAATCTCAAGGCGGCTGTGTCCGTCAGGAGTAACCATCATGGCAACTTCAACGGATTGGTTTCCAAGACCTGTTACACGACCGGCCCACTCGCCTTCAACCATCATTCTCCCTTCAAGGGTGAGGCCCAATTCGGTAAAGAAAGCTATTGCGCCATCGAGAGATTTTACGACGATGCCAATGTTATTGAGTTCTGGTAGTGGGGAATGTGTCATTGAATTTGTTTTTGGGTTTAAAGGAGGTTCCATTTGCTACGCCTGAGGAACTTTCGCCTTTGCATAGTGTTTTTGTTACGTACGGACTGGAGAATCTGTAACTGATAGTTACTTCAGTTCCTGAATAACCAGGTCTTTCCAGCGCACTTTGATTCCACCGCCGTCATGTATCTGCAGGGCAATGAATCCACGGCCAGCACCTATCTTTTCATCTTTAAGATACACCATCCGGTGACCGTTGAGCCATGAAGTTACCTCATCACCAAGAACTTTGATCTTAAGCTCATTCCACTCCCCGGCTTTAAGGTGTTTTTCATCTTCGGGTTTTGGATGTATCAGCCAGCCTCGCCCGTATGATTCGTAAATCCCACCGGTATGGCTACCCGGCGGAGCTACTTCAACCTGCCATCCACTGATTTTAGTACCATCAATTCCGGAACGTATAAAAACTCCGCTGTTTCCATTTGCTTCCTGTCTGAACTTCAAAGTCAGCACGAAGTCCTTGTATTCCTTGTTTGTTGAAAGATAGCCGTAGCCTTTGTCGGGCCCGCTTTCGCAAACGAGCTCGCCTTTCTCGACATACCATTTTTCGGTACCGTGGATGGTCCAGCCGTTGAGATTTTTTCCGTTGAACAGTTTTTCCTGGGATTGTACCAGAAAGGGAACTGCAGCAATACAGATTACGAACAAAACGAACTTGCGCATGGTGAAGCAGATTTACTCCTTCAAGATAGGACTTTTCACGGCCATGCAGAAGCGATTGCTTCCCAAGTTCGCTAATTGCCCAAAACGCCAGTCGTATTGCTGTACGGGTAATTTTTACGAAAAGCAGGACGAGGATTGTCAGTCTACTTTGTTGCGTTCACCAAGCCCGGCAATGCGATGGCGCTCACAAAAAACACTCTCTTATTCTCCTCGCCTTCATCAAGAACTTCAGGTTGGCCATTCTTCCAGAGCACCGCATTAGCAAAGGCTGTGGAGTTACTGTCAATATATGTTTCGGTACCCGTCACATAAATGTCACTACCTTTAACTACGAGATCTGTTACATTTAAGTCATAGGCATCACTGGCGTATGTGCTGATAATCGTTCCGTTTTTCCAAACAAGGACTTCTGGTGTGCCGCCATCTTTGACACCGGCAGCATAGACGTCATCACCATCGACATATACTGCCGTGACCTCAACATTTACACTGCCATCCGTCAGGTCAATCGCCTCGCCATTTTTCCAGTACCTGCCAATACCGGTGCCTAAATCACTCCCGGCAGCGTACACATCATCACCTGCAATGGCAATCGAACTAATAGTTGCAAACGCATCCCCCGACGTCAAAAATACAGGCTGACCATTTTTCCAATACACGCCGTATTCCTTATTGTCCTTCATCAGGGTACCTCCCACATAGACGTCACCTTCACCGGTGACGGAAATCGACTGCGCTAGCGAATAAGTCCCGGGAGGACTGAAGTAGGTTGGCGCTGCGTTTTTCCAGATGACTCCACGCGAGTTACCGTTTCCATCGGCCATGATCCCGACGGCGTAGACATCATTTTTGTTGACGGCAATATCGTTTGCCTGGCCGTGGTCTTGCGACAAGAAAGTCGGTTTCCCATTCCTCCAATAGGTTGGTACAAATCCCTGCGAGGTGTGAAGCACGCCGGAAACGTAAACATCGCCGTTGGCAAGAGCCATTCCGAAGCCTGCTCCACTATACGTGGTGGCATCTTGAAACTTACCTGAGAGCGTAACGGGCTGTCCGTCTTTCCAATACGTCGGAAACGCCTCGCCGCCTGCATTCCCTGTACCGGCAAGGTAGACCTGGGTGTCATCCACCGAAGGTGCAGGGTTTTCCTCCTCCGAACAGGATATCAGGCCCACAAGTGAAAAAATCATCAGGATAGTATATCTTCTTATCGTCATTGTTGAGTACGTATTAATGGGGACTTCTTCACGTTCACATTCGCCATCCGGGAGAGGGTGCGCAAGATAATAGTTTGCCGATCTCAAAAAAATGACAGATCGATTTCTCGTTCAAAAAAAACACCACTGGAATCTGCAGACACGGCACATAGCACGCAGGTTGTTTCGCCTTAAGAACCACAAGAATTCCCGCACCGGATCCAGGTGGATATGCTACGGCAAGATTTCGCCCGCACGTTTCAGGGAAAGCGTAACGTTTGCCAGAAGGTTTCTGCGATCGAGGACGTCGTATATGCCGGAACGTTCAAGTTCCCTCCGAACTCCGTCGCCCACGCCTGACAAGATCACCGGAACACCATTCCCATCGAAATGTTTGATGATATCCTTAACGCGTTTCGTCCCGGTGGCATCAATAAATGGTACGTGTCGCATCCGAAGAATGACTACTTTGGGTTTTGCATGAAGTTCTCTCACAAGGTCCTGGAACTTTTGAGCGGCGCCAAAGAACAAAGCTCCCTGAATCTCATACAGCACGACGCCTTTCGGTATTTCAGGAAGCTCCTCTTCAAATAACTTTTCGTCTTCGCCGTTGTGTATCATATCGCCTGTCTGGACCGTCAGCGTATCGCTCATTCTCTTCATGATCATGAAACTTGAAAGGACCAATCCAACCTCAATTGCGACAATCAGATCAAACACCACCGTAAGCAGGAATGTGGTCACGAGTATCATCACATCCATACGGTTGCTATTAAGCAATTCCAGAAAGTTGCGCCACTCGCTCATATGATACGCCACAACGACCAGTATACCCGCGAGGCACGCAAGCGGAATCAATTTCGCCAGCGGTGCGAACAACAACATGATGAGTAGGAGTACGACTGCGTGGGTCATTCCAGCAATTGGAGTGCGGCCGCCGTTCTTTACATTTGTTGCCGTACGTGCTATTGCACCGGTTGCGGGAATACCGCCAAATAAGGACGATGCAATATTCGCTACACCCTGGCCGATCAACTCGGCATTCGAACGGTGGTTGCCACCAATCATACCATCTGCAACAACCGCCGAGAGCAACGACTCGATACTTCCCAGCAATGCGATGGCTATTGCAGGCTGAATAAGTTCTTCTATCATCGCAAGGTCGATTGCCGGAATCGATGGCAATGGAATCGATGATGGGATAGATCCAAAACGTGAACCGATCGTGTCCACCGGTAACTGAAAAACATATACAGCAAGCGTCGCTACAATAAGCGCGACGAAAGGACCCGGTACCTTTCTTGTTATCCGATGAAAGTGTACGGATATGAGTACCGTTGCAACAGCCACAGCGACTGCGTAAAAGTTCGTATACTGCAACGATTGAAAATAGGCGCCCCACTTTCCGATAAATGATGCGGGTACAGTCTCAAGCGGCAGGCCAAGAAAGTCTTTCACCTGTGATGAGAATATGATCACGGCAATTCCACTGGTAAACCCGACAATTAATGGAAGGGGTACAAACTTGAGCAGACTCCCCAGTCGCGCGAGGCCCATTAAAATGATCAGACAGCCACCGATCAGGGTTGCAACCGTGAGGCCATCAACGCCATGCTTTTCTACCACACCATAAACGATAATAATAAAAGCACCGGTCGGACCTCCGATCTGAACGCGACTGCCCCCTATCAATGAAATCAGAAATCCAGCAACAACTGCCGTAACGAGCCCTTTTTCCGGGCTTACTCCAGACGCAATAGCAAATGCCACTGCAAGCGGGAGAGCAACGATACCTACAACGGTTCCTGCAATAATGTCTTTGATTAGCTGATGCCGTGGAATACCCTGCTTCAAAAGGGTAATCAGCTTGGGTGTTAAATCATTCAAGGATTTGGGAATAAAAAACAGACGAATTTAGAAGATGTGAATGGCATCCTAAATGACTTTTGTCAGGATTGAAGCGTTATGAATTGCCTTTGATACAGTCACCTGGTGAGGGCGAGGCCACCGGCACACGTTCTAAGGGCTGCCGGCTACAGTTAAATCATTGTAAACTTTGTAACTTTAGTCGAATAGTGTTAATCCAAAACCAATACAATGACAAAAGTTAAAGTAGCTGCATTTTCCGTTTCACTTGACGGCTACGGTGCTGGTACCGATCAAAGCAAACAAGATCCATTGGGCAAACGCGGTGAAGAGCTCCACGAATGGATGTTTCCAACGAAGATGTTTCAGAGTCTATACGGTAAAGGTGTCGGCACAGAAGGCGTCGACAACGATTTTGCTGAGAAGTCATTTGAGAACCTCGGTGCCTGGATAATGGGCAGGAACATGTTCGGACCTATTCGCGGGCCGTGGCCGGATGATGAATGGAAAGGCTGGTGGGGCGAAAATCCACCGTATCACGTACCCGTGTTTGTACTAACAAATCATCCGCGTAAGCCCCTTGTCATGAAGGGTGGCACTGTGTTTCATTTTGTAACAGACGGAATAGAATCGGCGCTGGAGCAGGCGAAGAAAGCAGCTAACGGAAAGGATATACGCATTGGGGGTGGTGCATCAACAGTGAGACAGTTTCTTACTGCAGGCCACATCGATGAATTACATCTAGCATTCTCACCGGTATTCCTCGGCTCTGGTGAAAATCTTTTCCATGGAATCGACCTGGTCGCACTCGGATATAAATCAGAAACCGTTCAAGGAGAGCGCGCAACACATGTCCTGTTGAGAAAGACCGCTTAATGTATTTTCCGATAAGTTTTTCCCAACCTTCTTAATCACGGAATCATAGAGGAGCACTACAGCACCTGACACACCTGTTGCCAGATTCGAAGGTGCAGGCTCCAAACTTCTGCTGAATATGGGGCTTACCTGAACATTCCTGGCATCGGTTTCATCGTTCATGGTATTCAACACATAAATACACGTGAATGCAGTTACGATCCCAGCAAATGTGATAAACCAGCGAAACAACGATCTGCGATTGTAATCAGCGGCGGTAGCATTACGTGTCTCCATATTTCGTGATTTTATGATGTAAATAACGGTATCGCATGCCGCCACGGCTATGTAAAAAAGGTTGTCGGAGGACACGGGTCGGTGAATGGCGGAGGATGGTCGGCTAACAATTCGCACGAAACACTTGCCCTCAGGCAGCCGTCAACCACTTTGCCGCAATACGCCAGTCCCGATGTCGCATTAGCAACCCTGCTTCCAATGTTTTATTGCTGAAATTTGATCGTAGATAATCTCAAAGAAACACCTACAGCTATGCGAAAACTCAAACTTCAGGTACAAATGACCCTCGACGGTTTTGTCGCTGGTCCGAATGGCGAAATGGACTGGATGTGGATTGGGGAGATGGATAATGCGATATACAAAGATGTCATCGAGCTTGCAGACAGTTGCGATCTCATTTTGCTCGGTCGCAACATGACAGCAGATTTCATCAAGCATTGGGAAAACGTCCTGGACAATCATCCGGAAAGCATTGGGCATCCCCTTGCACAGAGGATGGTCAATATCCAAAAGATCGTATTCAGCAATTCTCAGGCTTCAATCAAAGGCAGAAATCTTGAGACAAGAGCTGGCGATGTTGCGGCAGTGGTTCGCGAGCTGAAACAACAACCCGGAAAAGATATCATGGTTTATGGGGGTGCGGCGTTCGCCACCTCGCTAATCAATCACGACCTGGTTGATGAATTTTATATCTTCAGACGACCCGTTGCAATTGGAAGAGGTTTGACGATTTTTAACAAGCAGGTTGTGTTAAAGTATGAAACCACAATTTTCTATACAAATGGGACGATGCTGCATAAATACATTCGCCTGTAACTTCAAGGGAGGGCACATCACTCGATCACTTCAGTGAAACCCTGGGTCCGATCGTTGCATGGTCGAGGGGTATGTTTGTTGCTTTCCGCTCACACTTCCCAAACGATTGGCCAAAGTTTTTCCTTGCATCCAGTTGCGTCATTGGTCCCGGCGGTGGAAAATGCTCAGGATATTCAGAGTTGTAACACCATCACTTGTTAAAACTCATGAGAATGGCCATTGATTTTAAGCAAACGCAACCAGCCGCCAAGGGCTATTCCCTGCCCTGATTTTTAAGGTATAAGCGGAGGTTTAAAGGAGGAAGAGTGGAGGGAGACTGGAGAGAGAGTGGAGAGAGAGTGGACAATGCAAATGGTACGACCAAAGGAATGGCATCGAAATCGCCAAAGTTTTTGGAGGTTTGGACCTGCGTCCGTTCAAGGTTACTACGGACCCACCAAGCGAGAAAAGCAAACGCCCAGCCTGAAGCGAGGAGCCATTGTTATTAAGATAACGTCGGAATAACGTCGAAACGATGTCGGGTCTGATAATGGAGCCATAACGGAGTGATAAGGGGTTGACAAGTGTGTCACAAGTACGGACAATCGTACGTCTTTGTCATCCCTTTGTGAACCCTTTGTAAACCCCTTGTAAACCCTAACGTTTGCTCGACGTTGTGTCGACGTTTGCTCAAAGACAGGATAACTATTTAGGAAAGACTGCTTTTGAAAGGAGTAGTTTCACGTTAGCAAGTCTCAGGTTGAAAATACAAAATTGAAAGTGAAAGCCTGGCCAGAATCTATCGTAACCAGGAAAAGGCTATCGGATCATTCTCTTACCGAGCTCAGCGTAAGGCTACAGTACCTAGCCATCGCTTACAAACGCCTACACATCGCTTATGCACAAATTCAGAACTTTCGCCCGCGCCATAAACTCCCTTTCACTCGCAACGTTCCATAACAAATACAGACACTCATTGAACCGGTCTATAGCCTCCTGTTCGTACTCCTCCTTGCGGAAATACTCCCATTCTTTGGAAAGATAGGTCATCGCACTTTTGCGCTGATCATCGGTGATGAACGCTGCATTTGACGGATCGTCGATAATTTTTGACAGCCGTTCACGAAACCTTGGTTCTGTTAGTTTAAGTTTTGAAATCGCAGCATTTATGGCGTCGAAAGTCATCGTTTGATACAGCGGCATAAGCAACTCCTGCATCTTCGCATAAAGCTGCACATCATTTTCAGTTTGCTCAACCTCAAGGAACATTTCACTGTAAGCCGCGCGCAGCTTTTCGTGATCACCATTTTCACGAGCCTTTCCAATGAACCACGCAATAAGCTTTCGATCGGCTTCTTCGATCAAACGTTCCGTCTCCTTCAATTCGTCCTGCAGTTGTGCATAAAGAGTACCGGCGTCTTTACCGCGGTACTTCTTACCATCAAATTCAAACGTCCTGACTTTCGCGTGACCGTCACGAATAGCGGCGAGGGTATCGAGGTCGTTGAGCAATCCGTTCTTTACCTGCGGCAAAGCAACCGTTTCTTCCGACAGGAGAGTTTCGATCGATTCCTTACTCAGATCAATGGTATTCTCGATTCCACGGAGATCGACCTTCGTAATATACCGCGAATCAAAGTAGCCTTTGTAAATCTGGGGAAGCTGATAACGGTCAAACTCCTCCCGATACTGCTTTCGAAAATCGGAGGCATCAATCAAATGTACCGCTGCTTCATACTTCACCTCTTCGAAAACCTTGGCGGTGACCTTTTGCTGCAACTCCTCAGCGCCTTCAAAAAGCGTCCATGCTGATTCATGAACCGCCGGAGTTTCCACACCCAGTGATCGAAGGTGCAGCTCACGGTCGTCGGTAGACGGATGAGATGCCCATTGGTCTTTAAGCACAACACGCGACTTATTGAACCTCGCAAAAGAACCTGCATCTACCTGTGGCAGGCCATGATCAACGGGAAGGCTATGGAATTCCGAAAAGAGCCGCATGACTTCCGTGTGCTGCGGATAAATATTTATTGCTTTGAATCCTTTTGTGAAGTGCTGCTGATAAAATCCGAAGACGTTATTATATGTAATGTCAGCTACTTCCAGTCTGCGCAGCGACGTTATAAGATGGTTTCCGCCGCTCACGCTCGCCGAAACGGCGTCTGCATGAAATTCCATCTGTCGCGATAAGCTCATATAAGCTGTGTTAATCAATGTGTACAATTGCTGCAGGATCCATTGAATTCCCTTAACGATACGCACCGTTATTCCTGCAAACAAAGCAAAATATCCACTTGCATTACCCCACGTTTCAATCACGCGTTCGTAGCCGTCGTTATCATACAACATATTGAAGATGATGTGATTCATGTTGTACACATAACTCCCAAGCTTCATGCTCCGTTGTGAGAAGTGACCAAACTCATGTGCGATGATTGCCTTGAATTCACTCAGATTGACTGCATTTACAAGTCCAAGTCCAATCTGAAGATTTTTGCGTACCGGCAGGAACATGCTCCAGAAGCTGGAATTGTAAAAGACTGAAGCATTAACTTCCGGCGACAAATAGATCCGTCGTGGGAAAGACGTGTGCGTTTCCTCTGCCAGGGTACGTATGAACTGAAACAGTTTCGGATGATCCGTCTCTGTAATTTCAATCAAACCTGAGCGATCGATTTTTTGCCTTTTGAAAAGGAACTTAAAAAGAAAGAACAACACCATCACTCCAAGGCCGGCGAGGCCGATACCAAGCATGATTGTAAGAAACATCGGCTTCGCCAAAATCAAAGCGATTCCGCCGGCAACACTAAGCGCCGCAAGGGCAACTCCTGCAATCATGAGGACGAAATACATAATGATGAAAAACACGATAGCGCCCACAGCCTTCAGCGCTTCCTTCCTGAATTCCGGAGAGGGCTCGAGAATCTTCGGATCAACATTCCGGGGTTTTTCCGGATACGACAACGATTGACTTGACATAATTGTTAGGCAGGGATGTAATAGCTAAGCAGATTCAAGGTAGCATTTTCGACCGACAAAAATATGCGCAGTACATTCAAATACCTACATGGCACCGCATTGATGCGATTTGAAATGGTATGACGAAGAATATTAGTCTTTACAACGCGCCGACGTGTGATAAATTACCTGCACGACTCCTGACCGGAATTTTTTAACATCAACGAGGTTCAGCGTCAGGCGCTCCGCCCGGCTTTCAAAAAGTGGTTTTCCTGAACCCAGCACGGTTGGATGAATTGATAACCTGTAAACGTCCACAAGGTCATGATCAATAAATGATTTGATCAGCTTTGCTCCACCGTACAACCAGATATCGCCACCGGACTGATTGCGGATCTCCTCCACCCTGCTTTGCCAGTCAAGACCAATAAACGTAGCGCTGCTATCCTCCCTTAGCGTATTCGAAAACACATACTTTTTCTTTGAATGTACTCCCGACCAAAGTGATTTTTCCGATTCACTAACCTCTGGTCCGGGTTGGAAGTTACCCCATGCATCGTAGCTTACACGCCCATAAAAAATAACATCAATACCGGCGAGGAATGCATCAAAATTCATCTCGCTATCCATGATACACCAGTCGATTTCGCCATTCGGCCCCTCTATAAATCCGTCAAGCGTTACCGCCAGATCAAGAACAATTTTGCGCATGATTTAGTGATTGAAATCTTACAGGGCAGAGACAACGTCTGTCCGTCTTAAAGTAAATCACTATTTTAGCATATTAACAAGTAAGAATCAATCATCGAAAACCGAATGTTTTCAAAAGGGCCGGACAGCTTCGACTATACGCTTATGCGGCACTGCCGGACCTGTTCGCACCAGTTTACCGGACGATACTGTCCGCGCTGTGGCGAAAAAGTATTTGACGAAAAGGACCGTTCACTGAAACACTACGTCAGCGATCTATTTAATGCCTTCACATTCATTGATGGAAAGTTTTTCAGAAGCTTTCGCACGCTGGTGGCAATGCCGGGCAAAATGTCGCAGGACTTCGTCAACGGCATTCGCCAGCCGTACATGAAACCGATCGCACTTTTCTTCGTTGCGAACTTCTTGTATTTTCTATTCCCGTTCTTCCAGACGTTCAACACGGCCTTTTACTTCCAGGCCAATGCGATGCCTTACAGCGACATAGCTCAACAGATCATAGCCAAAAAACTGGAGTCTTCTGCGTATGACGCTGCGCGACTGGAAACTGTGTATAACGTGGCATCCACGAACTGGGCCAAGATGCTGCTCATTCTGCTGGTAGTTTACCTTTTGCCGGTGCTTACGCTTGTAAATTACCACCGACGGGTATATGTACTCGATCACCTGGCATTCACACTCGAATTCATGACGTTCCTGCTATTCGTGCCGACATTGATCTTCGGAACAACGTTATGGACAATAGTTGCTATTGGCAGATGGTTCGGTGTCGACCTTACGGTAATCCTGGCGGATAAGGTGGCATCACCTTTCGTGGTGATCTTTCTATTGTATTTCCTGCTGCATGGCATCCGCCGCTTTTACAACTTTCCATGGTGGCGGACTGTCCTCAATTCTATGCTATTGATTTGTGCCCTCATTCTGGTGTTAATGCTGTATCGGTTTACGTTATTCCTTATCACGATCACAACAATCTAAGTTGTAACTCGAATTTATACCTGGGATTAGGGCAAAAATGCGGACCTATCCAGATAAATTGTCGCTTGAATGAAAATAATCCAGGTGTTATATTCGTTTAATCAAAAATCACCAGTTATGAGCAAGCCAAAACTCCACCTTTCCTCAAGTTTGTTTGTGATTATTCTAACGTGCCTCGTTATGGGTTGCGACAATGACGATGAAAGTTCAAGTGACTTTTACCCCTTGGCACCTCGTACCGAGCTCTACAAACGGTACATTTTTCACCCACTAAACAATGAATATGATCCCTGGGACACCATTGCGCTTTCAGTACGTGGTGACTCCCTCGTTCAAGGACGAAGCTATGCGGTCCTTTCTTATTCGAACGGAATGAAACACCTTGTCAGGGCGCAAGGACCACAATATTACGCCCGCAATGTGCTGCCCTCTTCTGACATAGTGGGCGACGAATTTATGTTTTTGGATACGAGGCTTCCCGTCGGCGCTAGCTGGACCTCCACCGACAAGGAATTGGGTAGAACGACGAAGTTCACCGTGATCGAAAAGAACTTCACCACAGTTCTATACGACACAAAATTTGAAGATGTGATTGTCATTGAAGAACGCTACTCCAGATCATCTGGTGAATCATTTGTAGGTTATAAATACTACCAGAAAGGAGTCGGCGAGATTCTGGCGCAGTTACCGTCTCCGTATTCATATACATACGGTGACACAAAACATTTGATTATCCAATAGTCAACGAGTTTAGTAACTCTTCGCAATATCCTCCACGATGCAAAAGATGAAGTCTGCCTTATTAAGGTTCGACTTATCCAGCGCACTGATTGACGACTGCTCCACGACGTGAAGGGTAATGACATTCAAACCTGGCTTATATTTTTTGAGGTACGCCAGGATACCTTCATAGTTCTGCGAATGATACGAACCATTCACGTGATAGAATATCCCGCCTTGGGGTAAGTTGGTCACTGTAAAATGTGCCATCGTCGCATCCTTCAACGCTTGTGACGCAACGAGATTTTGACCGGACCCGCCGCCGTGTTGCCCCATGCCTTCCATCATCGCTTTGTAGCCGGGCAGTGTATAGTCTACAACCAATGGTAGCGGCGCAATCCACTGCTTAGCTTCCTGGCTGATGCTGTCGAGAGCAGTAAGTCCCTTTCTGTATACGAGATTCGCATACCGCCGCGGCACGTTCGTAGCGATCACGGGAATCGCTGCCTTCTTTGCATATTCCACCATCGGCTTATAATCCGTATTATAATTATCCCAGAGTTTTACTTCTTTCAAAAAATTCTTCTCATCAATTTGCCCCGAAAGGTATTCATCCAGCACAATCTGATCATCGCGCTCAAACATTTCCATACCTACCGCCACCTTTTTCTTGCCGGCGTGAAGTTCTTTAAGAATCTGCAGCTCCAGCCAATGAGCAAGTGTATTGTTATGCAGTTCTCCAAAGAAAACAACATCCGCTTTTGCAATGCGCTCAGCCATACTTGCATACGAAACCTGTTTTCCTTCCGCGTTAAAGAGTGCATAAGGTTCTTTTATCTGGGCAGCGGCTGCGAATGGAAAAATCAATGCGAGGTAAATCAGTCTTTTGAGCATAAGCAAGTTGTGTTAAAAAAAAAGGTCACCGTAATGGCGACCCAATTTAAATTATTCTGTGGACTGTACCAGACCTGACTGAGCGCTGTTTCAGGCAGCTGCACTCTCCGTTAATGCACCTGCTCAGGCACAACATGCAATTCCTTTTTACGAACCTTTGGAAGTGAATTTGCCATCGCCTCACGCTTCGCTTTCTTTTTCCTACCCCACCAGATGTAAGTACCGGTAACCGGCAGGCTCGCGATTACCAGGCTCACCAGGAATGCAAAAAGTTTTCCGGCAAATCCAAAAATCGCACCGGTGTGAATATCATAGTTCATGCGCAGCAACCTGTCCGCAGCCTTCGCTTCAGACAACTTCCCATATATATGATCAACTGAAACCTCTTCCATTGTGTACTGATCAAAGTAACGATAGTCCATCTTCCAGTAAGTATCGTCTTCCGGATTGGCTGTAGCAGCAATCGCGGAGGCAGGGGTGTCAGGGATATGCACTTCAATTGCTCTCGCGTTCGGATACTCTCTTTTCATCTCAGCGAATACCTTGTCAATCGCCGGAACATCACCCCGATACGTTTTCGTCGTATCAGATGCCGGGTCATAATAAAGAAGCGATTTCTCACCACCCGCAATTGAGTAAACACCTTGAGCAAACCACTGGAATCCCCATACCAGCCCTGTCAATGCGAACACCATCGCGATCGTCCACGCATAAAATCCAAGTACATTGTGGAGATCGTAGTTGACTCTTCGCCACCGGGCGTTCCACTTCACCTTAAAGCGTTGTTTCGTATCCTTCTTTTTGCGCGGCCACCAGAGTGCGATACCGGATATGAGCATCACGACAAATACGATCGTTGCAGTTGCCACGACTGGCTGACCAATTTCAGGTGGCAACCAGAGATAAAAATGCCCGTCAAGAATAAATGTGAAGAAATCAGCATCCATATCGCGCACTTCAAGCACCTCTGCGGTATAAGGATTCACATATACGAGATAATAATACTCAGGCTCAACGTTATAATAAATCACCTGAGCAGCGCGGTCTTTCCCGTAGTATTGCACGCCGTGGATGTGTTTATCTGGTATATGCTCTTCTGCAGCAGCCTTCAGCACAGATGGCGGCAGAAATTCCAGCGGCTGGCTTTCAACAAAACGAAACGCCTGTGTGAGATCCTGAATTTCCTTTTGAAAGGCGTATATACATCCCGTGATCGCTACGATAAAGACCAAAAGCCCGGAGCCGAATCCGAGCCAAAGGTGAATTTTTCCAATAGCTTTTTTTACTGTCATGAACACGGATTTCAGAACCGGTACGCCATGCTCAACACAGCGTTCCTGGGTTTCTGAGGATTGATAGTGGAATAGCCTGTATAGTATTGCTTGTCACCTACATTGTTTACATTCAGCGCAACGCGGAAGTTTGATGTGTTGTAGTACACCGTCGAGTTGATTACGGTGTATGCCGGCAATGTAAAGGTGCCGGTGACCTGACTGTCAAGTATATTCAACTCGCTTGAATAGTTACCACCGATACCCAGACCAAAGCCGCGAAGTGAACCACTCTTGAAGGTATACGTACCCCAGAAGTTCACGAGATCATAAGGCCCCGCGTAGATCGGTCTGCGTCCCGTTTCGAGCCATACGTTGGCTGCGTCACCTTCAATTACCTTGCTCTCATTGTGACTGTAGCCGGCAATGAGATTCAAACCATCGATCGGGCTTGCACTCAGATCAATTTCAAAACCCTGGCTTTCGACCTTACCACCCTGCAGAGAGTTGTAAATATTGTTGGGATCGCCGGTAACCAGGTTTGACAGCTTGATGTCGTAGTAGCTAACGGTTGCAGCAAGACGATCGGAGAACAAGTTGGTTTTAATACCAAATTCAAGTTGGTCAGCATGCTCAGGCTCAAATGTTTTGGTACTGCCATTCAACCCGTTCTCATCATACACCTGCGTCGGAGCAACGTTTCTGAAACCATTCATGTAGTTCACAAAAACCGAAAGCTTGTCACGCAGGGGTTGATATATCAGACCAAACTTCGGTGACAAGGCGGTTTGGCTGAAGTCATCTTCATCCGTTGTGATATCGCCCTCAGTGTCAAAGTAATCAACACGCAGACTTGCCATGGCTAACAATTCTGGCGTTATGTTGACAACGTCCGAAACATATATACTGTAAGCAGCATCCTTCGAGTTGCTGTTGCTCCGTCCTGTTGACGCAAGCAGGTTATCGATCGAAGAACGGCTCAAATAGTTGGGACCAACTTCGTCACCCGTGTACGGATAAATGTAGTTTACTTCTCCCTGCGGATTCACGTTGTGCACCCAGGCATAGCCACTACTATTGTCAATAACGTTTCGATTAAAATAATCTAACCCTACGACTATACGATTTCTTACATCACCAAATCTGAAGTCACCGGTGAAATTCTGCTGGACATCGGTTGTGATGACATGCCCCTGCTGGTCACTGATCCAGAGGCTGAATTCTCCAAGTCCGTTTTCATTGTCATATAAATAGGAGTAATACCCCTCGGCCCGCGTTTGCCCGCGTGAAATCACAGTCTGCGAAGTCCACTGATCAGACAGCTTATAGGTCATTTGACCCTGCAGGTTATATCGCGGGTTCTTGATCGAAAGATCGTTGCTCGTCAGCGAAAGCTTCGGATTATAGTTCAGCTCATCCATGTCCTTAAACTGGAGTTCCGAGTTCCGGCCAAGGAAAAGCATTGTAGGATTCGTTCTCTCCTCCTGCATGAATTCCGT
>JAEZDW010000373.1 GCA_023417955.1 Bacteroidota bacterium | reverse complement strand
TGTTCGAGAAACAGGATGTGCGGCTTCAACAAATCAATCTCATCATCGGCCCATAAAATGCTGTATCTTTGCATAGGCTATTTTTTTTCGAATTTAACCATTAGTTTGAAGTTTGGCGGCAGGCAATAAGATCCTTTTTGCAATTTGCAGGGTTAATGCCGTAGCAGGGCCAACTTTGAAATCATCTCCAGCTTGAACAAAAAAAAGACCATTAATGATCCGATCTATGGATTTATAACCATTCCGGGAGATTTGTTTTATGATATCATCTCCCATCCATGGTTTCAACGCCTTCGCTACATCAAACAGCTGGGCATGACTGACTTTGTTTACCCGGCTGCTCTTCATACTCGCTTCCAGCATGCGCTTGGCGCTTCACACCTGATGGCTAAGGCGCTTACCATCCTCAGGGGAAAGGGAATCGATATTTCGGATGAAGAATTTGAAGCGTCCCAACTGGCTGTCCTGCTTCATGATATCGGTCATGGACCGCTGTCGCACGCCCTCGAAAACACGCTTACCGCCTCCGTTAAGCACGAAAGCATTTCGTACCTGTTCATGGATCGCCTGAACGAAATTTTCAATGGATCGCTGGACCTTTGCATTCGGATCTTTAGAAACAGTTACGAAAGGAAATTCCTCCATCAGCTGGTTTCAAGCCAGCTGGACATTGACCGACTGGACTACCTCAATCGCGACAGTTTTTTTACGGGCGTACAGGAGGGCAGTATCGGCGTCGAACGCATCCTGCTGATGCTCAACGTTCACCACGAAGAACTCGTTGTCGACGAAAAAGGGCTTTACAGCATTGAGAATTTCCTCAACGCGCGACGGCAGATGTACTGGCAGGTGTACCTGCACAAAGTCACGGTAAGCGCTGAACGCATGGTGGTTAATATTTTGCGCCGGGCAAAAAGTCTGATCAGTGCCGGGCACAACCTCCCTGCCAGCGATGCGCTAATGACATTCCTAAAAACGGATGTCACGCTCAACGACTTCCGCGAAAGCGCGAGCATTCTGGAAGCATTCGGTTCACTGGATGATCACGACATCTGGGGAGCTCTTAAGTTCTGGCGATCTTCGCATGACAGTATACTTTCGTTGTTGTGCGCCGACCTCCTGGAACGAAGGCTGTTTCAGGTGCGGCTTAGCAATGAGCCCATTCAAAAGAACGTTATCGCAAGGATACGGGAGGCCGTCAAGGAAGAGTACCACACGCTTGGCTCAGAAACTCATTATCTGTTTTCGCATGGTACGGTAACCAATGAAGCATACGCAGAAGGGAAGCAGATAAATATCCTGATGCGATCGGGTGAAGTCGTTGACATTGCGAAAGCATCCGACCTTCCCGCAATAAAAGCGCTAAGCAAAATCGTCAAAAAAAACTACCTCTGCTGGCCTAAAAATGTATCTTTGCAGGATTCGCATATCGATGTTCGCGATTCCGAGCACTGATATCAGCCACCTTAAATCAGCTCTTAAACATGGAATTCACAGTTGACCAGATCGCAGCTATGCTTGGCGGAGAAGTGAAGGGAAATGGAAGCGAGAAGGTTAACATGCTGGCAAAAATTCAGGACGCGCGCAAGGGGCAGATTGCCTTTCTGTCGAACCCCAAGTACGAACAATACATCTACTCAACACAGGCGTCGGCAGTTATTGTAAAGAAAGACTTCGTTCCGAAGAAAGACGTGCATTCTTCTCTGATATTTGTCGAAGACCCCTATTCGAGCTTCACAGCGCTACTTGAGGAATATCACAAGATGCTAAGCTTTCAGAAGAGCGGCATTGAACAACCCAGTTACGTCGGAGAAAACACGACATCAGGTAGTAATTTATACCGGGGCGCGTTTTCGTACATCGGCAACAATGTTACGCTTGGCGACAACGTCAAAATTTATCCCCATGCCTATATCGGGGATGACGTGCGTATTGGCAGCAATACGATACTTCATTCCGGTGTAAAGGTGTATAGCGGTACGAGAATCGGGAACAATTGTGTTATCCACTCCGGAGTTGTGATTGGCAGCGACGGATTTGGGTTCGCCCCTCAGCCTGATGGCACTTACAAGACAATCCCGCAGCTGGGTAATGTGATCATTGAAGACAACGTGGCGATCGGTGCGAACACCGTTATCGATTGCGCTACATTTCTTGGTGACAGCACGTTTATACGCAGCGGCGTTAAGCTCGACAACCTCATTCAGGTCGCCCACAACGTTGAAATTGGCAAGAACACGGTTATCGCCGCCCAAACCGGTATTTCCGGCTCCAGCAAGATCGGTGAGAATTGCGTTATTGCCGGCCAGGTTGGCGTTGCAGGCCACCTCGTTATTGCAAACAATACAAGTATCGGTGCCCAGGCTGGTATTCTCAAATCCAACAAACCCGGCGAAAAACTGCTGGGATCTCCCGCGATCGACTACAAGGACTTTTTCAGGTCGTACGCGGCGTTCAAGAATCTGCCCGACTGGCATGACAGGCTACGCGAACTCGAACGAAAAGTGAAGGAACGCGAGGCTCAACGGCTCAAGACCTCTTAAAGCGATCAAAGTTTGATTATCTGGATATTGAGCTTAAATTTGCCCACTTTTCAAGCCAATGCTCAATATCAAACAGCAAACGATCCAGAAATCGGTTACTCTGTCCGGTGTGGGACTACATACTGGAGTGCAAACGAACATGACATTTGTTCCGGCGAAGCCCAATCACGGTATAAAGTTTCAACGAGTTGATATTCCGGGCTCACCTATTATCGATGCAGACTGCGACAACGTTGTTGACGTGTCGCGTGGTACGACCATCGAGCAGTCAGGTGCCCGTGTCAGCACGATTGAACACACGCTGGCTGCACTCACAGGCTTGGAAATTGATAACGTCCTCATTCAACTCGACGGACCGGAATGCCCCATCATGGATGGAAGTTCCCTTCAGTTCGTTGAAGTCTTAAAAAACGCAGGCACCGAAGAACAAAATGCGCTCCGCGACTTCTTTGAAGTTCAGGAACCTATCTTCTACCGTGAAGCAGCAAGGAACGTTGAAATTGCTGCACTTCCTCTTGATGACTATCGGGTGACGGTAATGATTGATTACAATTCACCTGTTCTCGGCAGCCAACACGCATCAATTACCGATATCAGACAATTCGAAAAGGAAATCGCTTCCTGCAGAACATTCTGCTTCCTTCATGAACTTGAGATGTTGTACAAGAACAATCTCATTCGTGGGGGTGATTTGAACAATGCTATTGTGATTGTTGATCGCGTTGTTCAGGAAAACGAACTTGATAACATCGCGAAGATGCTTGGTAAACCCAAAGTCGCGGTGAAGCAGGAAGGAATTCTCAACAACATCGAACTGCGTTACAAGAATGAGCCTGCACGTCACAAGCTTCTCGACATCGTCGGTGACCTCACGCTTGCCGGGCGACCCCTGAAGGCGCAGGTACTTGCTGCAAGACCAGGCCACGCCGCCAACGTGGCGTTCGCGAAGAAGCTCAAGAAGGCGATGCAGGAAGCTGACAAAAAAGGAAGACCGAAATACAATCCAAGCCTTCCTCCTGTTATGGACATCAACAAGATTGCGTCCATACTGAAGCATCGTTATCCATTCTTACTTATTGATAAGATCATTTACCTGGACACCGAGAGTGTAGCGGGTGTGAAGAACGTTACGGTAAATGAACCGTTTTTCCAGGGTCACTTTCCGGGGAACCCCGTGATGCCAGGTGTGCTTCAGATTGAAGCCATGGCTCAAATCGGCGGTATCCTTGTGCTCAATACAGTACCCGATCCGGAAAACTACTGGACCTATTTCCTTGGAATCGAAAACTTCCGCTTCCGGAAGATGGTACTTCCCGGCGATACAATGGTTATTCAGTGTGATCTGCTTGCACCCATTAAGAGGGGAATTGCCAAAATGTATGGTCGTGCATTTGTCGGCAACACGCTTGTATGTGAAGGTACAATGACGGCCAGCATCGTTCGCAAAGATTCATGAGTCAATATCAACTAAGCAACGTACATCCGGATGCCGTAATTGGCAATAACGTTACTATTGAACCATTTGCCACCGTTCAGAAGAACGTTGTAATTGGCGACGGAAGCTGGATTGGTCCGTATGCAACCATAATGGAAGGTTCGCGCATCGGAAAGAATTGCAAGATTTTTCCTGGCGCTGTGATATCGGGAATTCCTCAGGATCTGAAATTTCGTGGTGAAGACACGACGACCGAAATAGGTGACAATACTACGATCCGTGAATCTGTAACGATTAACAGAGGGACTGTCGACAAGTACAAAACTGTAATTGGTGCCAACTGTTTGCTGATGGCGTATGTGCACGTCGGACATGATTGCATTGTTGGAAACAACTGTATTCTGGGGAACGTCGTGCAATTGGCAGGTCACGTACTGATTCACGACTTTGCTATCTTCGGGGGTTCATGCGCCGTTCAGCAATTCTCGAAGATCGGGGCACATGCCTATATTGGAGGTGGCTCACTGGTGCGCAAGGACGTACCGCCTTTTACCAAAGCAGCGCGCGAGCCGTTGTCGTATGCGGGTATCAATACCGTTGGCCTTCGTCGACGCGGATTCTCGTCCGAAAAGATCAGTGAAATTCAGGAGATTTATCGCTACGTCTTCCTGAAGAACATCAACAATTCAAAGGCCGTTGAAATCGTGGAAAAGGAAGTTCCTGCCAGTCCCGAACGCGATTATATTCTTGATTTCATCCGCACATCGGAACGCGGCATCATGAAAGGTTACGGCGGAATCGATTAACCCCAATTTGTTACCCTGTGTCGGACTCAGCCAGTTACCGCGGTATCACGATCAGTATTGACAACCTTGGTAAACGGTTTAACAGGGAATGGATATTCCGAAAACTCAGCGTCACATTTAATCCAGGCGAGCGTTACGCAATCACTGGCCCCAACGGTTCGGGCAAGTCAACGCTGATGCAAATATTATGGGGACAAAGTCTTCCTTCTGCGGGTACAATCTCATACAGCGAAGCCGGCCAAAATATTCCTGTCGAAGAAATCTTCCGGCGTATTTCTGTAGCAACGCCATACATGGATCTGATTGAGGAGTTTACGCTTGAAGAGCATATCGATTTTCATTGCCGTTTAAGACCACTAAGGGCAGGGATAACAAGGGAGGAATTGATTGAACGCATGTATCTTTCCAGTTCCAAAAAAAAGCAAATTGGCGTGTTTTCATCAGGAATGAGGCAGCGGCTAAAAATCGGGCTTGCGTTGTTCTCGGAGGCCGATCTTATTTTTTTGGACGAACCGGGTACAAATCTCGACAAACACGCGTTTTTGTGGTATGTATCGCAGGTCGCTGAAGTACCATCGCATTCATTGGTAGTTATAGCATCAAATAATCCGGATGAGTACCAAGGTGCGTCGACGGTATTGAATATTATGGACTACAAATAGGCGTTGAAGGGGGCGTTGGTTACCTTTTAAAAAACAGCCGATTAATATTGAAATGATATAAATCTTACAGGCAAAAGACCCGCAACCGGGCATCTGATTTTTGATTTTATTTAATTTACTCGCATATTCGTAAATCTAACGTTTAAGAAATGAAGCTATTAACCCGTATTTTAACCCTTTCGATACTCGTGAGCGCGACCCTTTATTTTGCAGCGTGCGACAAAGGGGAAAATGAAAAGAAGTCAGAGAAGGAGCAGCAAATTGACAAGCTTGTCGGAACCTGGACAGCTACTGTGGTTGAATACGGCGGGGATCCCGACGATGAGTACGATGGATTCACAATAACCATTTCGAAAGCCTCGGCAGAAGCGATGACGTTTACAACGTCGGGGCGACCTGCTAAACTGACACCGTGGGATGCGTCCGGCACTTTCACATTCGGTACACCGGTTGCGTCAAAACTTATACGCGGTGATGGAGTTGAGATCAACTACGCTGTAAGCGGAAATAATCTGACCTTGACAATGGAAAACTATTCCGGCTCAGGTTATAACGGTGGCCGCACAGAGACTGTCGCAGGCGACTGGGTATTTATCCTCACGAAATAGTCTTTGACATCTGGTAATAGAAAAGGTCTCCACTGCGAGACCTTTTTTATTTCAGAACTACAACCGTTATGCCATCGCCGCCGCGCTCAACATGCTCATCAGAAAGGCTTGCGACTTCCTTGTAGCGTTTAAGTGCATCACGAACGACTTTCCTTAATACACCTTCTCCCTTTCCATGAAGAATTCTTAACTCGCCCTGTGCGAGGAGTATTGCGGTATCCATAAATTGATCCAACAATCCGCTCACCTCCTCAACGCGTTTACCGCGAATGTCAAGGGTGCTGTTGAAGTTTGCTCGCTTTGCATGAACGTCGATTCCGGCAGTGCGTAAACGCGTAGCAATTTCCTTTTCTACGGCTGCAGTGATTTTCTCAAGTTTGTCAATTTTTACAAGCGATTTCAGCTCACCAAACTGAACAGTGGCAGTCTTACCCTGAATCTGTGTAACAATACCACTACCCTCCTGTCCCGTTATCCGTACGCGATCACCTTCGCGGATTTCAACAGGCTTCTTTTCTTTTGCTGGAACCTTCACTTTCAGCGACAGACTTTCCAGGCCTTTCCGCACCTTCAGCGTCTCCTTGCGCTCAGCCTTATTCTCGCGAATGTGTCGGATGGTCTTTTCAATTTCGCGATTCGTCTGCTGCAGCAACGCAGCAGCCTCCTGTTTTGCTTTTTCTATGATTTCCTTCTTGCGTGATTCGAGTTCATTTGAAAGCGTTTCATATCGCGCCAGTGTCTGGGTGACAGCAGCTTCCTTGCGATCCATTTGCCTCAGCCTGTTTGCCAGCTCCTGCTTTTCCTTTTCCAGCGAACGAACCAGGCTTTCAAATCCGGCGAGATCTTTACCCACAAGTTTCTCGGCTTCTGCAAGTGTTTGCTCCGGCAGACCAGTCTTGCGCGCAATTTCCAATGCAAAGGAACTACCTGGCTTGCCCTGATCAAGTTGATAAAGCGGAAGCAGGTTCTTCTCATCAAACCGCATGGCAGCATTCTGAATACCCTGATGCTGCCCTGCGAAAAGTTTGAGGTTATAGTAGTGCGTAGTAGCCATTCCCCACACCCGTTTCTTCAACAACGATGCAAGGATCGCCTGAGCGATAGCACCCCCGAAATTAGGATCCGTTCCTGAACCAAGTTCATCAAGCAGAATCAACGACCTGTCATCAGCATGCTGCAGAAACATGTTCATGTTCGTAAGGTGACTGCTGTATGTACTCAAATCATTTTCGATTGACTGCTGATCACCAATGTCAAGAAACAAACTTTGGAAAACGCCCATGCGACTGCGTTCAGAAGCCGGAACCAGCAGTCCACATTGCATCATATACTGGAGCAGACCCACCGTTTTGAGCGCAACGGACTTGCCACCAGCGTTTGGCCCGGAAACCAGCAGCATTCTATCCGTGACAGTCAGCGTTACCGAAAGCGGCACAACTTCGCGTTTGCCTTTAAGGCTGAGATACAGTAAAGGATGTCGCGCGTTGATGAGCACAACCTCCGGTTTCTTTCCGACGATTGGAAGGTCTGCACCTATTTCCAGCGAGAACTTCGCTTTTGATCTGATGAAATCGACCTGTGCAAGAAACTGAAACGCGTAGCGCAACGGCTCAAGATGCTCTCGAAACCTATCGGTGAGTTCGGTTAGTATTCGATTGACCTCGCGCTTCTCTGCATGCTCGAGTTCACGAATGAGGTTGTTCGAATCGAGCATCTCAGCAGGTTCCATAAAAACCGTCTGACCCGTTGCTGATTCATCAAGAATGAATCCCTTAAGCCGGCGCTTGTGTTCCGCCAGGATCGGGAGTACGATGCGCCCCTCGCGTATTGTAGGCAGCGCGCCATCAGGTACCCACTTTTCAGCTACAGCATTGCGGTAAATCTGATCCGCCAATCTCCGCAGACGCGTTTGCTCGTCGCGCAACGATTTTCGGGTGCGTGCCAGTTCAGGGCTGGCGCTATCCCTCACCGCTCCTTTATCATCGATCAACGCTCCCACCATACGTACGAGGTCTTTGGGGACCTGCACCGGCTCCGACAAACGATACAGATGCGGATACATTTCCCTTGTCTTCACCAGGAACTCTCTGCACTCAATGATCGTCTGGAGAGAATATGACAGGTGCAAAAACTCTTCCGCTTCGAGCCAGTTGCCAGCCAAAGCGATACGCTTTAACCAGTCAGACGCATCGTAATAAAAACGCGATGGAAATGGCTCACCTTTTTCAAGAATTTGCCTGAACTCGAGATTTTGATGCAGGAGTGTTGTGATGAAGTCAGGGTTCGAACTGAACCGCATATTATCAACCCAGGCGGCACCGGACGAGGATTGGCATCCTTGTTTCAGCTTCTCGCGGATCTGGTCAAACCCGAGTTTTAGTTCAAAGTCGGCCGGATAAATCATTTCTCTTCAGTGGCGGGCGGCGTACGTTGCTCCATAAGATTCAGTGAATCCACGAGCACACTATAAATTGCCTCCAGTTCTTTCGGGCGGTCCATATAGTACCTCATCGAACGATGAAAAACCGAATCGGTAACCTGTGTCTTTTCAAAGACTTTAGGCTTTATTTTTTCAAAAACTTTTATTGATGAATCGTGCCGAACACCCAGCCGCTGAATCTTCTCTTCTGTAAGGTAAAGTTCGGTCAACACGCGCACCATATCCTGCCTGGAAAGTATACCTTCCGGCCGCTTTTCGCGGGAGCACGCGACAAGGAAAATCAACAGCAAACCGGTTAAACCCACCTTCATCACGGATAAAAAACCTTTAGTAATCGATTCAGACCAATATTTCATAAGGTCCAGCAAAAATATCATAATTGTTCTATTTTTCGGGGTCGGGAGTTGGCGTACTGGTTATTAAGTCGTTGCTGACGAAAACAGTTCCCGCAGAAATTGTGCCCATGAGAGAACTGCTCAAGAAACTACGGAAATACGAAATCCAGATTCGGAAGGCGATTAACAGTCACATGCAGGGTGATTTCCATTCTGTGTTCAAAGGCAGCGGTCTGGAATTTGACGACGTAAGGCCCTACCAGTATGGAGACGACATACGCACCATCCACTGGAATGTGTCTGCAAAGGGCCATGGCACATTTGTAAAAACTTACCGCGAGGAGAAAGAGCAGACGGTTTTCTTCATCCTTGACGTCAGTGCTTCGGAGGAAATCGGACAAACCGGCCGTACCAAAAGCGACGTCAGTCGTGAAATCTGTGGTGTTCTCACGTTATCTGCGGTAAAAGAATCCAGTCATGTCGGTCTGATCTGCTTCTCGGATGTCCGTGAAGCTTACCTGAAACCGGTAAAGGGGCATTCGCAGGCTTATGAAATCATAAAAGTGCTGGAGAGCCTGAAACCAAAGTCGTTGCAAACAAATCTGTCTCATGCAATCTCCTTTGCTTTAAATATCATCAAGAGAAGAAGCGTTGTCATTCTTATATCGGACTTCATCGATGAGGGATATTTTGATAACCTCAAGGCGCTTGCCCGGCGTCATGATCTTGTTGTAATTCATATTAGCGATAAGTTGGAAAGCAACCTGCCCGGCCTTGGTATCGTACCTGTCCTTGATAAGGAGTCAGGGAAAACATTGTGGGTGAATACCTCTTCGTCTGACTTCCGCCGAAAAATCAGCCAGAGCGTTGAAGCACGAAAGGACGAACTCGCGAAGTTCAGCCGTAAACACCAGATTAACTTTATTTCTCTTGATACCCAGGAAGACTATGTACCTAAGTTGCTCCGGTTATTTAAGGTTCGGAACAAATCGCTGAAAACAACGTAGTGAATATGCGTACAGCGTTCATCAGCATTCTTACGTTTCTTGCATTCACGACCTGTGTCGTTGGCCAGGATATCGTGGTACGCGGCACCTTTCTGGCCGACAGCATGCGCGTTGGTGACGAGATATTTTATTCATTGAGTGCCCGCTATCCGGCTGGCGAACAAATTGTCTTTCCGGACACCTCCTATTTTTATGACTCTTTTGAGTTCATAGGAAAGAAGTTCTACCCCACAAAAACCAGGAACGGCGTCAGTGTTGACAGCGCTATTTACCGGTTAACAACATTCGAAACAGATTCCCTTTTGCGTTTACGACTTCCCGTGTTTCAGGTCAATGCCCTTGATTGCACTCGCGTCGCTGCGTCCTGGGACACCATCCGAATGCAATTAATGGTAAAAGCAATGCCGGAACAAATCGGACCAGACATGCCGCTACGCGCGACGATTGCATATCAGGATGTACCACGCTCTGTCAACTATCCCCTTATACTCGCACTGGCGGGATTATCCGTTGTGCTTGCTGTAGTGACATGGGTGATCTTCGGAGACCGGTTGAGAGGTTATCTTAAGGAAAAGAAAATGCGACGGGCTCACGAGCAGTTCCTTGCTCGTTTTGATGAGACTGCCGGTGCGGTCACCGCAGGCGTTACACCAAAAAAAGCAGAGGCCGTGGTACTTGTATGGAAGCGATACATGGAACATCTTAATCAGCGACCGTACACAAAAATGACTACGCTGGAAACAGTCAGAGTTGAAAAAGATCAACAACTGGCAACCAGCTTGCGACGACTCGATGCTTCGATTTACGGAACGAACACAGATATCACGGGAGCGCTGGGTGAGCTTCGGCGCTTCGCTGACGCCACATTTGAAACGAAACTGAACGAGGTGCGACATGAACAGTGATTTTCAGCCGGCGTGGTATTCACTTGAATGGTTTAAACCTTCGGTGCTGCAATCTTTTGAATGGGATAACAGACTCTTTCTGATTTTGGCTGCTGTAATTCCGGTGCTGTTTATCCTCCGCTGGCTGCTGCAGCATCGCCTTAACCAGAAACTACCTGTAGCAGTGACGCGAAAGGAACTAAAAAGTTCACCGGTAACCGCGGTACGATTTATTCCCGATATCTTGTTGATGATTGCGCTCGCATTAATCTTCGTTTCGCTGGCGCGGCCACAACGCAGCAATGAGAAGACAGAGCAATGGAGCGAAGGTATAGACATCATGATTGCATTGGACATCAGCCGATCCATGATGATTTCGGACCTCGAACCTGATCGGCTTACTGCAGCGAAGGAGGTAGCATTGAACTTTATTAACGGGCGGATTCAGGATCGTATCGGACTCGTTGTGTTCTCCGGTGATGCATTTTCGCTCTCCCCTCTCACGACGGATTACGATTTGTTGAAATCATACATACAGGACATCAATTTTGATATGATTCAGAACTCGGGAACCGCCATAGGGAGTGCAATGGCCGTTATGACAAACCGGATGCGCGAGTCCGACGCGAAGTCAAAAGTATGTATCCTGTTAAGTGACGGTGACAACAACGCCGGTCACATAGACCCGATCACCGCTGCTGAATTAGGATCGGCATTTGGCATTCGCATCTACACGATCCTTGTTGGAAAAGAGGGAATGGTGCCCTTTGGTAAAGACTTCTTCGGCCGTCCTCAAATGTTTGAGAACACCGTTGACGAAACCGTAATGCGTAAAATGTCAGACATTGGCAACGGCGAGTTTTTCCGCGCTACCGACAATGAAGCCCTTGAGTCAATATTCAGGAAAATCGATGCCTACGAAAAAGCTGAAATCAAAGAAACCCGATTCCGGGAAAAGACGGACTTTTATTCCAACTACCTGAGCTGGGCGGTCTCCATCTTCCTGCTATGGTTGTTATCGAAGTCTACCTTCGTATCAAACGTTCTTCAGGATTAGTGAATAAGGTTGTTGGGATTGAGAATCAACTTACAGGCGAATACCACTAAGGCCAGCCCGAGCACGATATTCATCACGCGGATTGATCGTGGTGTTATCAGGATTCTTAGTTTGTCAGCGAGTTTGGCTTTAATGACATCGGTAGCGAAAACGGTAAGCACAATCGAGGCAAAAAACATAGATGCTTTGGTTGTTGTTACATAGCCGAATTGGGTGGTGGCCACACCTACCGTTGCAATCCAGAAAAACAAAACCATTGGACTAAGCCCATTTATGATAAATCCTTTTGCAATGAGTTTGCCCGGATTCTTATAAGGAATTTGTTCAGGATCGAAGTTCGATAGTTTGCGGCTTTTGACGAAGAGGTAGTAAATTCCAAATGCGAAAAGAACCAATGCTCCGCCATAGGCGAGGTAATCCCGGGCATGCGCATTGTCTATGAAGCGAACCAGTCCCATGTAGGCAATGAGAATCCATATCGCATCGCTTAAAGACACCCCAATCGCGACATAAACGCCACTGGTAAAGCCGCGTTCTATGCTTGTTTGAATGATTGTGAAAAACACCGGGCCAATCAGAAATGCAAGAACAATTCCCGAGAGGATTCCGTTAACGACTACTTCCATTTTTGCGAGACTCTAAATAAAGTTTCCAATCCTCGAGTTGAGCATTCTTCATCACCCGGGGAAACTTGTTCTGACCGCCAACCTTGCCCTTTGTTTCGAGATAATCATAAAAAACCTTAACAGGAAACACATCAACAAGAACCTCCTTTAGGGCAGCGCTTCTTTCAACGGCATAGTCATCGTTGAGTTCCTTCAGATGCTGATCGATTTTTTCGCGGAGCTCTGCGGCGTCAGCCTGGCCGCCATCAATTCCAATAAACCAATGATGCGCAAACAGCGAACCATAAGGAATACCTGCAACAGTAAACTCCGGAATCGCAATATTGTAATCATTTGCAACAAGTTCGATAGCCTTGTTCATGTTGTCAACCGACAAATGTTCTCCACACAGACTAAGGAAGTGCTTTGTCCGACCTGTGATAACGATTTCACAATCTTCAAGCGAAACAAATCTTATTACGTCCCCGATCATATAACGCCACGCGCCGGAACACGTCGACAATAGAATCGCGTAATCCTTTCCCTCTTCAACCTCGTCAATCAGGAGCGTTTGTGCATCCGGTCGCACTTCTCCGCCGGCGTCGAAATTCTTCTCTTCAAAAGGGACAAACTCGTAGAAGATTCCGTTGTTCAGCACAAGCCGCATCGACCGCTTGTTGGGGTATGCCTGGAAAGCAATAAATCCTTCCGAAGCAAGATAAGTCTCGATGTAGTAGATTGGCCTGCCGAGCAGTTTTTCAAAGCCTTTCCGGTAAGGATCGAATGATACACCGCCGTGAACATAGACCTGGAGGTTCGGCCAGATTTCATGAATATGCTTTACCTTATGGGTCTTGATGATTTTTTCCATAAGGATTTGAATCCACGCCGGCACACCGACGATGATACCAATATCCCAATCGCGGGCATTTGAGGCAATCTCGTCGAGCTTTGCCTCCCAGCTTCGGGTCTTCGCGATTTTTTTTCCGGGTTTGTAGAAGTGTTGGAACCAGAACGGTAAGCGTGCCGCCTGGATTCCACTGAGGTCGCCTTCGAAGAAACTCCCACGCTTGTTCAAGTGCGTACTGCCACCCAGCATCAGGATGCCAGCCTCAAATGTTTCCGGAGGGAGATCGTACTTTGACAACGTGAGTATCTGGCGAATACTTGTTTTTTGAATCGCCTTTGTCATATCCTTCGTGACGGGGATATGCTTTGAGGACGCTTCCGACGTACCGGAACTAAGAGCAAAGTACTTTATCCGCCCCGGCCAGCAGACATCACGAACGCCCTTGAGGGAAAGCTTCCACCAGTCGTTGTAAATTTTGTTGTAATCATGGATAGGAACATTCTTCCTAAAAGCATCGTAGAATTGCTTATGTCCTTTTCGGAATGCGGAAAGAATCTTTGGAAAGTTATAGAACTTGCCAAATTCCGTCTGGTTTGCATGAATCAGAAGTTCCTTTAATTCCTTTTTTTGCAGATCGAACGGCGAACTGTATTCCTGCTCAAGCATTTCCCGCAACCGAATTCCTTTTTTAAGCAATGTTCCCAGTATCGCCATATCTTGCAGTAGCTTTGTTTACGACAATGAACCGCTAAAAATAGGAATGAATATTAAGAATAACATTAACAATATTCGGCAAAACTTACCCCCCGGGTGCAGGCTGGTCGCGGTAAGCAAAACGCAACCGGTGGAGAAAATCACGGACGCTTACAATGCGGGTCAGCGATTGTTTGGCGAGAACAAGGTTCAGGAGCTAGTGCCCAAATACGAGGCTTTGCCTAAAGATATTGAGTGGCACATGATCGGCCATCTGCAAACGAATAAGGTTCGTTATATCGCCCCGTTTATCCACTGCATTCAAAGTGTCGACTCACTCAAACTATTGAAGGAGATCAACAAGCAGGCGCAGAAGGCCAACCGGACTATTTCGTGTTTGTTACAGGTCTTCATTGCAGCGGAGGAAACAAAGTTCGGATTTTCCGAAGAAGAAGTATCGGGGTTGCTGCATAATGGGGTGATCGCCGATCTTAAGAATGTTAACATTACAGGTTTGATGGGTATGGCAACATTTACTGAAGATACCAATCAGGTTCGGTCGGAATTCAGAAAACTTAAACGCTTCTTTGATGAACTTGCAGGCATGACACTGCCGGCTAACATGAATATGAAAGAATTATCCATGGGTATGAGTGGTGACTATCACATTGCTGCCGAAGAAGGCAGTACACTCGTGCGCGTAGGCACTGCGATTTTTGGCAGCAGAACAACTCAGACATAACATCACTATGATTGTAAGAACAGGTATTATCACCGGTGCTATTCTTGGTTTCCTAAGCGTAGCTATCGGTGCTTTCGGGGCTCATGCATTAAAACCCGCGTTGATTCAATCCGGGAAACTTGAAGTATTTGAGCTGGGTGTAGAATATCAATTCTATCATGCTCTGGCGCTTCTCATCACTGGTATCGTCAGCTACATCCATCCCTCAGCGAAGTTCAAGTACGCTATGGTTTGTTTCCTGGCGGGGGTGCTCTTGTTTTCGGGCAGCCTTTACTTATTAAGCTTCACCCCTTTGGGCATATTCGGATTACTAACGCCTATGGGAGGCGTTATGCTTTTGCTTGGGTGGGCCTTTCTTGCAGTGGGGTTGATTGAAAAAGCAAAGGCCTTCTGAAAAGGCCTTTGTAGAAAACTTGAAATCTATTGATCTGTCCCGGATCTATTGCGCGGGCTTGCGATCAAGGACGTTTGTAGTAAAGCTGATCTGACCGCCGTCGCTGTTAACCGCGTTACTGACAACCGTAACAACTTTGTTTTGTTTACCATGTTTCCCGGCGCTGTTGAAAGCAACCGTTATTTCAGACTTCTGGCCTGGCATAATAGGGTCGCGTGGCCATGCGGGCACAGTACAACCACACGTAACCTGAACATTCGTAATGATCAGAGGTTCAGTTCCGGTATTGGAAAACTTGAACGTGTGCTCAACCTTGTCCCCCTGCTGAATGTCTCCAAAATCGTGGGTTGCCTTTTCAAACGTGATAACCGGACCTTTTGCCGCGCTGCTTGCTTGCTGGGCGAAAAGCTGGGCAGAGGCAAACAAAACCGCACATAAGAAAATGTACTTCTTCATACTCGATTTTTTTTCAAATTTAACATCCTATGGTCAAGAATTCTGCCAAGTTTGATAAAATTCTTACGATCCGTGACTTTATTTTCGATAATGAATTAGATAGTACCGACGCATGAACGAGGATTTGGCGAATTTTTATGGAAACAGGATCCGCGTTCGTGTGTGCGGCCTCTGTTGGAGCGAAGGGCGATTGCTCCTGGTGAACCACGGTGGCATCACCGACGGCGATTTCTGGGCACCTCCTGGTGGTGGTGTGGAGTTCGGAAGCTCCCTTTCAAGCAATCTGGAGCGCGAATTTCTTGAAGAAACAGGTCTTCAGGTCAGAACGGGCAGTTTTCTCTTTGGATGTGAACTCGTCAGACAGCCACTTCACGCGATAGAGTTATTCTTCGAGGTCGAGGCAACTGGAGGAAAGCTGGCTCCTGGCAGCGATCCGGAGATGCAGATCATCCTGGATGTCCGATTCTTCAGTCCTGCCGAGATTTTTTCTCTGCCGTCGATGTATCGGCATAGCGTCTTTAAACGAGGCACGACAGAGGCAGAATTGAGGAAATTGAGCGGATTTTACGCGATTTAATTCGATTTTAAGGAAATTCCATCTTGTTAATTACGGGTTAAAATAACTATTATTGCAACACTTAAACCTTTAACGAATGAATCTTACGAGAATACTTTCTATTGTGCTGTTTATTTGCAGTATCGCACTCGCGGGATACTTGTACTTTAACATTAACAGTACGATTGAATTTAAGGAGCACGTAGCGGCAACGGAGGGCAAAATCAAGGAAAAACTCGCGATTATCAGAGAGGCTGAAAAAGCCTACCTCGAACGCCACGGAAAGTACACCGCAAACTGGGATACGCTTATCAATTTCATTAATAATGGTCGTGTACCGATCACCGTCAGAAAGGAAATTATTACGCAGCTCGACTACGGTGAAGAAAAAGTGGACGTAGTCATCGACACCGTTGGTTTCATGTCTGCAAAAGACCGGATTTTCAAGCGCAATTTTCAACTCACTGCGACAGCTAACGGAACCTTTGGTGGCTTTTTGGTTGCGGAAGGGGACTATGTTGTTAAGCGTTCGAATGCATATCGAATGAGGCCTGAGAACGGCGAAATGGACGTCTATCGTTTTAATGACTCAGGTACAATTACAGAACTCAGTAATATAAAGGCTGGGGATCCTGTAAAACGTGGCCAGGTTTTGGCAACCCTTTGGGAATATCAACTCAATCCTGACGTTGACATCAACAATCTCGCGCTGGTACCCGGATCGAACCAGAAGTTCGACATCTTCGTGGGAAGAGTGAAAAAAGGTAACGTGGAAGTCAGCGTGATAGAGGTTAGAGATCCGTCGCCGATCAATCCCGACCGCGATATACGGAACGAAGCCCGCAACCGTCAGCCTCTTGGCTTTGGTTCCCGCGTTGACGTTTCGACAAGCGGAAACTGGGAATAATCTTGCAGTCCTCCGCGTTGAATTACAAGCAGATAAAGAGGATCAGAGATGATCGCTTTGATGAAGAATATATTCATCAGTATCATCTGCTGGTCAATATTGGAACGCGGGATTTTCAACTAGCCGTACTCGAACCAAATGAGAACCTGGTCCTCCTGATGGAGGACTTTGTTTTACCCAACATTACCTCTCACGAGGAACTTCTGCAGCTTCTGGATCAGCTTTTTGATTCTCATCCACTGCTAAAAGCTAACTTTTGGAATAAGATCAAGATCTCGTTCAAGAACCACAAGTTTGTTCAGGTGCCCCGCGCGCTGTTTGCAGAAGAATCGCTGACCGAATACCTGAAGTTTAATGCTCACATCGACGCACGAAAGGAAGATTTTCTTGCAACATCCAATGAGCAAGCAGAAGCAGTTACAGTTTTTGCAATAAACAAGGATCTGAAACATTGGATTGATAACGTCTATCCGAATAACAGACCATTGTACACGCATCAATCCGCAGTAATTATCGAAGGGGTGCTCGACATCGCATCAAGACGTAATGATGACCCGTTGTACATTTACGTAGACAGATTTAAACTTCATATCGTTGCGTGCAGGAAGGGTAAACTGCTTTATTACAATCAATTTGCGATTAAACAGTTTTCGGACTACGTGAAATACATCATGATGGTCATGAAATCGCTTGACATGGACCAGCAAACCAGTGAAGTGGTTCTGTGGGGCTACATCGGAAAGAACTCTCCGCATTACAACGAGTTTTACAAGTACATACGAAACGTAAATTTTGGAACACGCCCGGCATTTCTAAAATTCGGATTTCCATTTGACGAAGTGCAGGACCACCATTTCTTTGACCTATTCAATATCGCGCTAGTCCGAGAATAGGTTAACGCACACCCAACCACCTTGACAATGACTACGAAACGAATTGCACTCTTCCCCGGGTCATTTGATCCATTCACGAAAGGGCACGAAGACATTGTCCTCAGGGGCCTTCAGTTGTTTGACGAAATCATTGTGGCTATCGGTTACAACAGCCAGAAAAACACACGATACTTCGATATCGAGCTTATGATTAACCGGATTACCAGCACATTTGAGAAGTATCCGAACATCAAAGTTCTTACCTATGCAGAACTTACCGCTGAGCTTGCCCGGAAGCACGGAGCGCGTTTTCTCCTTCGGGGACTGCGAAATACAACCGACTTCGAATACGAGAACAGCATTGCCCAGGTAAACCGGAAACTGTACGACGAGCTTGAGTCCGTATTCCTTATCACATCGCCACAACTGACGTGGATAAGTTCATCCATCATTAGGGAGGTTCACAAATACGGGGGTGATGTTTCGGAATTCCTTCCTTACAAACTTTGATCAACGCGCGGATTTCAGTCCGTCCTTCTTGTAAAACCGTTCAAAAACGTAACTAATAGACTTGTAGGAATGCTGGAGCGCATGATAAACTTCTTTTTCACTCATCCAGCGAAGATCTTCAATATCCTCACTGAGTTGAGGTTTCATCTTTGAATCATCAACGATCTCCATTTGATACCAGCGCGTCTTCTTCATCATTGCGCGCTTGTTCATGGTGTAGGTATGCCAGGTGGTGCATATCTTTTTCCCGATCCTGACAGCGATATTACACTCTTCTTCGACTTCGCGTACAGCTGTGTCTTTGTAGTGCTCGCCTTTTTCTTTTTTTCCCTTCGGAAGATCCCACTTCTTCAGACGATAGATCATGAGCGATTTCTCTTTCTTTCGCACCAGTCCTCCGGCAGCCTTCTCTATCTTAAACTTGCTCGTAAGATGTTCCTTCGCCAGCAAGTAATCCGGGACGGAGATTGTGACGGATAATACATTTGTTGGAACCTTGGAATCCAGGTATTCCAGGAGGAGGTCGATGTCTGTATCAGACGTGTTTTTGATCCAGACGTGATGCATCAGTTTGGCCTGCGTTATCGGTTCAGTGGCCGCATCCAGCACATGGTTGATACGTCCCTCGTCCGGCAATTCCTGAACTTTAAGGATTCTAAACGGAATGTCGTTGATAAAAATGATCATTCATTGCACGTTTTTAGAGGGAAACCATGATCGCAAAAGAATAAATTAATTCCAACGCAGCAAGGCTTTTGCAGAAAATTGTGAGGGATTGAAAATTCATCCGGTAAATGATATTTCAGGCGACGGCAACACGTCTTTTTCTTAAATTTCGCATGATATGCCAATTCTTAAAGTTCAGGAGGAAACAGCCAGCAAGGTCGCGGCGATGCTCCTAAAAATTCAAGCTATTAAACTCAATACCGAAAAGCCATTTACGTGGGCATCGGGTTGGAAATCCCCGATTTACTGCGACAACCGACTATCGCTCTCCTACCCCGAGATCCGGACTGAAATCAGGAACGGTCTCGTTGAAGCGATTCAGCAAAACTTTTTTACGACCGAAGCTATTGCGGGTGTAGCAACGGCAGGTATTGCGCAGGGTGTACTGGTGGCTGACGCTATGAATCTGCCTTTCCTGTATGTGCGACCCAAGCCGAAGGACCACGGTATGGAAAACCTGATCGAAGGCCGTATTGTCAAGGGTCAAAAGGTGGTTCTTGTTGAAGACCTCGTTTCAACCGGAGGAAGTTCGCTGAAAGCGGCGGAGGCATTACGCAACGAAGGGTTTGATGTGCTTGGCATGGTGTGCATTTTCAGTTACGGATTCGATATCGCAACGCGAAATTTTTATGAAGCGAATACCTCCCTGATTTCGCTTAGCGACTACAGTCACCTGTTGAAATTCGCACAAGAGCAGAAGTATGTGAACGAGGAAGAAGTGTATTCTCTTAAAGCCTGGCGCGTAGATCCCTCGAACTGGAAGAAGGGTTAATGAAAAAAAAACCGATGAACGCTGAGCACCCTACCTTCGAACCAGACTTCAAAGATGGTGGCGGCAAAGCGTTTCCTCAGTTGAAGAAGGGATCCCGCATCGGTGTAGTGGGCGCAGGCGCATTCGGTGGCTGGTCAGCATTGCATCTTCTTCGGAACGGGTTTGACGTTACACTGATCGACGCATGGGGAGCAGGGAATGCCCGTTCAAGTTCTGGCGATGAAACACGGGTGACCCGTTCTACTTACGGAAGAAACGAACTCTATTTTCAAATGAACGTGCGTTCTCTTGATATCTGGCGAGAGCACGAAAAGTTGTTTTCAAGAAAAATCTTCTACAAAACCGGAGTGCTGTGGTTGTGCCACGGAGAGTCCACTCCGATTGTTGATGATTCCATTCCATTTTCCGAGAAGTACAATTGCCCGTGTGAATACCTCGACCTCGCGGTAATCGGAAAGCGATATCCCGAAATAAATACAGACGACCTGCACCACGGATGGCTGGATCCGCATGGAGGGTACCTGAAAGCAAGAGAAGCGTGCGCGGAGGTTCTGGCCTGTTTCATCAACGAAGGAGGTCGCTACATTCAACGTGCAGTCTTACCCGGTGAAGTTGTCGATCGAAGAATGAATCACATCTCGCTTGACGACGGAACCAGACTGGTCGCTGATATTTTCATCTTTGCGTGCGGGTCGTGGCTTCCCACTTTGTTCCCGGAGGAACTGGGTAACATAATCAAACCGACACGACAGGAGGTATATTATTTCGGGGTTCCGCCAGAGGGGGCAGCCGCATTCGATGAAATGCCGGCTTGGATTGACGCCGATGGAATCTCAATGTACTATGGGATTGCCGGCAATGCCTCGCGTGGCTTCAAACTTGGCGTAGATATACGCGGGCGATCTTTTGATCCAACATCCGACGAACGCTTGCCGGACACTCTTGTGCTTGATGCCGCGCGGAAGTTTCTTGCTCACAGATTTCCAAGATTGAACGATGCACCTTTGGTTGAAAGTCGAGTGTGTCCGTACGAAAACTCTCCATCAGGAAATTTTATTCTGGATTTTCTTCCGGATAGTGAGAACGTCCTGGTTGTTGGAGGCGGATCCGGTCACGGGTTTAAACACGGACCTGCGCTTGGTGAACTCGTCGCGAAGGCACTTGCCGGACAATCAGACGTACCGTTGTTGTTTTCGTTGAGCAGCCAGTAAC
>JAEZDW010000386.1 GCA_023417955.1 Bacteroidota bacterium | reverse complement strand
TACGATAACGTTCGCCAATCAGTGCCACTGGACAACGGAATTCGACGGGACTTTCGTACTGGATGGCAAGTTTTCAATTACCCGCACCTCCGATGGTGTGATCCTGTCGCGGACCTATCCACACGGGGCCGTTGATCGCTATATCTTACGCAGAGACCTGACGCGCCGGTAATACCCGCGGCATTCCGAATAATATTCCGGGCAGAGCTGTTCTGCCCGCCCTTTTCTGTGGCAGATGCGCCTTGTTGGGAAATTCAAATCCGTGTTTCGCGCCACCGAGCGAACATTTGTAACTGCTGGCAATGTTACCAAATTGTTGTCTTTTTGAAAAAATGACGGATTCGCTTACCTAATGCCGGTAATATTAAAATCACCATATTAGATTTGCAGGAGAAAGGGTATTTCAGCTGCATAGTCTTTTGTTGGAATGCCTGACGCAATGAGAAGAAAAGCATATTGGAATCAGATGCCGAATGGCGCCACAAACATGCCACCTGACCGCAAACGACGTCGTTTGGCAGCTGAGGGATAATTTATGGATATCTACCTGTATTTCGTTATTCTTCTTTTTGCACTCGCCGCTGTTGACCTGGTTGTAGGGGTCAGTAATGATGCTGCCAACTTTCTGAATTCAGCCATCGGCTCCCGCGTTGCGCCATATCGCACGATCTTATTGGTAGCCGGTGTCGGTATTTTGCTAGGATCGGTTTTTTCTGACGGCATGATGGAGATTGCCCGCAATGGGATCTTTGAGCCGTCATTCTTTTCACTGGATCAGGTCATGTACATCTTCATGGCTGTGATGCTTACCGATGTCATTCTGCTTGACTTCTATAACTCGCAGGGGCTGCCTACTTCGACTACGGTGTCCCTTATCTTTGAATTGCTAGGTGCTTCGTTCGCAGTCGGCATGATGGTTATTCTTTCATCAGGCAAGGAAGCAGTCCCGGTTTCGGAGTACATCAACTACAGCAGTGCTCTCACAATCATTGCGGGGATATTTCTCTCGGTATTCCTGTCATTCTTCGTCGGGTCGTTTGTACAATACCTGGCGCGGATCATGTTCAGCTTTCGGATCTCGCGAACGATAAAACGCTGGGGCGCGATATTCGCAGGAATTTCTATTACCACTATCGTGTACTTCCTTCTCATCAAGGGCGCGAAGGGTAGTGCAATTATTTCGAAGACACAAAGCGACTGGATTGCGGCAAATACCTGGATGTTGATGGGGTCATGCCTGGTGGGCTTTACCATCCTCACCTGGATACTGATGAAGGGTTTCAAGGTCAACCCGTTGAAGATCATCGTACTGCTGGGCACGTTCTCGCTGGCAATGGCATTTGCGGGTAACGACCTCGTTAACTTTCTCGGTGTTTCTATCGCAGGACTGAACTCATTTCAGGCATATGTAGCTGCTTCCCGTCCGGACAGCATGAATATGGGCGTACTCAATGAAGCGGTGCGCACGCCATTCTGGTTGCTGTTATCCGCAGGGGTGGTAATGGTAGTGACGTTGTGGACAAATGCCAAGAGCAAGAAAGTCACAGAGACAGAAGTATCACTTGGAAACCAGGATGAGGTAAACGAGAAATTTGCGCCGAATGCGCTTTCGCGAATGCTCGTTGGAGGATCAATTGTCGTTGGAAAAATATTCAGTACGCTGATGCCGGAATCGTATAAGACGGCCGTTGCAAAAAGATTCAAACGCGGTAAGAAGGTTCGGAAGAAGGAGGATAGCCCTTCATTCGACCTTGTGCGTGCGTCTATCAACCTCGTTACAGCAAGTGCGTTGATTGCTTTCGGTACAGCAAACAAGTTACCTTTGTCCACAACGTTCGTGACGTTCATGGTCTCTATGGGCAGTTCATTTGCCGATCAGGCCTGGGGTCGCGAAAGTGCAGTCTACCGCGTCGCCGGTGTGTTACGTGTAATCGGTGGCTGGTTGCTGACTGCGCTCCTGGCTTTTATCGGATGCGGCATAGTGGCCACCATACTTTTTGCAACAGGTAAGTACGGCGTAACAGGTATGGCAGCAATAGCGGCCTTTGTTCTGATTCGTTCTCACATACGGTTTAAGAAGAACGAAGAGAAGGAGCGCCTCAAGACTCCGATTTTCAACTACAGTGCCTCTGCGGGCGCGATCGTGCGCGAGCACCGCAAGGAAATCATGACAAGCTTTTCAAATGTCGACGATATTCTCAAGGCGTGTATCGAGTCGTTGCGTGAGTCACGTGTCAAGCCCTTAAAAGAAGTGAAGGAACGCCTCGCCGAAATGATCGGCGAGAACAGCAAACTCAATGACCGTATTATCAAGTATATCAGTAAACTTGACGGCGCTCCCTCCTCTGTTGCAAAAAATTATCTACTCGTTTTTGACCGAATGCAAAACATTCATCAGAGCTGTCTCCTGATCAATGAAGTTTGCGTTACGCACGTGTCTAACCACCACGCACTGCCGGATCAGAAGTTTCACGAGGCTCTGCGGGTACTACGATCGGATTTTCACAGTTTCGTGCAGTTAACGAATGAAAGCCTTAAAGCCGAAGAGCGCGATCGCGCCGGCATGATTGAACAGGCGCGTAACGAATTGAAAAGCCGTATTGAGGTGCTGCTTGAGAACCAGATTTATCAGTTGACAAAGGGCAAGCTGGGTAATAAACTTGGTCTTTTGCAAATCCGGATTTTGCTCGAGGTGAATGACATCATTACCGAGATGACGGAAATCTCCAGAATGTTCCTGTTCTTTCACGAACCAAAGGCCGCCCAGGCCTGATCAGAACGAAATCTCGCGGATCATTTCAGTCAGCCGATGAATCTTGTCCTCGTCGGGATGCTCCTTTTTTAATTCCTCTATGATCTGATCGGCAAGCTGCATTACTTTGTTCTGTTTGCTTCCGGCTGCTTTCGCAGGAAATATCTTCGCTGCCATTTTCATCGCCTTGTAAAATTCAATTAGCTGTTTTTTCTTTTCGGGACTCGTTATCGCAGACTGCATTGCTGAAGGGTTTCAACAACAACGTTTAAATTATCATGCCGGCCATTTAACGTACGCTCTCATTGTTTTTGACGACCCCTGCGGTTAATTTTAGCCGGCCGGGAAAATGACGGCGCTGATTATGATGAAGACAAGATTGACATTGATTCTGGTCTGGCTTGGTGTTGCTGCTGCAACCGCCCAGAGTACCCGCATGAGTACGTATTGCAATCCGCTGAACGTGGACTACACGTACATGATTTACAACGCCCATAGTAACATATCCTACCGGTCCGGTGCTGATCCCGCAGTTGTTAAGTTCAGAAACGAGTACTATATGTTTGTAACGCGTTCGATGGGTTACTGGCATTCAACAGACCTCCTGAACTGGACGTTCATTACTCCGGAGAAGTGGTACTTCGAAGGATCAAATGCCCCTGCGGCACACAACTATAAAGATTCTGTGCTGTATGTCACGGGCAACCCGTCAGGATCGATGAGCATTCTCTATACCGACGATCCAAAGAAGGGTGACTGGAAGGCAGTTCCCGCAATTCTTCACAACCTCCAGGATCCGGATCTTTTTATTGACGACGATGGCCAGGCATACATGTTCTGGGGATCGTCGAATAAATTTCCAATACGCGCAAAGAAACTTGACCGTAAACAACGTTTCAAACCTTCTGAAGAAACGTATGAGTTGTTCAATCTCGATATGGCGAAACACGGCTGGGAACGATTTGGTGAAAATCATGCTGACACCGTGCTGGGCGGATATATCGAAGGTCCCTGGATGACAAAACGAAATGGTATCTACTACTTACAATACGCTGCACCAGGAACGGAGTTTAACGTCTATGGCGATGGTGTTTACATGAGTGAGTCACCACTCGGTCCGTACAGGTATGCTCCCAATAACCCCGTGTTTTACAAGCCGGGTGGATTTATCAATGGCGCTGGTCATGGCAGCACCGTTGAAGGTCCCGGCGAAACGTACTGGCACTTTGGATCAATGGCGGTGTCGATAAACGTAAACTGGGAGCGTCGCCTTTGTATGTTCCCGGCCTTCTTCGATCGCGATGATCTGATGTACAGCAACACATCGTATGGCGACTACCCGCACTTTGCTCCGGACGTTCCGGGAAAGAATGGTGAGTTTACCGGCTGGATGTTGCTCTCTTACAAGAAGCCGGTAACTGCTTCATCAGCGCAAGGAGACAACGCACCTGAACACCTCGTCGACGAAAATGTAAAAACGTTCTGGCTTGCTGAAAAACCGGATGACAAACAATGGGTCACGATAGACCTGCTGCGGCCCTCCAAAGTTTATGCGGTGCAGGTGAACTATCACGATCACGAATCAAATATGTTCGGGCGCATCCCCGGACTTTATCACCGCTATTTAATTGAAGGTTCGACTGACGGAAAGACCTGGGCTGCGCTGGTAGATCGAAGCAACAGCTTCCGCGATGTTCCCAATGACTACGTCGAACTCGCCTCACCGGCGACGGTCCGTTATGTACGATACAAAAATATTCACGTGCCAACACCGGCACTCGCCATTTCAGACTTGCGTGTGTTTGGCGTTGGCCAGGGAAAGGTGCCTGCAAGAGTCAAAGGCTTTAGCGTTGAACGGAAGACAGACCGACGGGATGCTATGTTGAAATGGCAGCCACAGGCTGATTGCCAGGGGTACCATATTTACTGGGGAATCGCACCCGACAAACTTTACAACTCCTGGATGGTTTACGGTGATAATTCACTGCTTCTGAAGAGTCTTTCAGTCGATCAGCAGTATTACTTTGCTATCGAAGCCTTCAACGAAAACGGCATTTCCGAGCGGTCGAAACCTATTCGCGTAGAATAGCCGTTTTGATTGCAATCAGCCGGACAACGGTCAGGCTATTTGGTTTCGCAGTGGAGAGTGAGGGTGCTCTCATATTAAATTTTCGGTAGGCGGCTCTTTTCGTCGTTACTGGTACCTCTTTTTAGGCGGTAACGAAAGCTAAACCGACTAGTTATGAAAGCCCCAGTCTTTACTTCTTCATTCCCGGCCTTCGTATGTATGATTCTGTTGCTTGGTGGCTGCGCGTCCAGCCTTACCTATGAACAGGCGATGAGCCGGAACCGGAAAAATATGCCTGACATGGCGCGCCTTAATGATGCGAACTTTCTCGTAGAAGCCTCGAGTTACCATATTCTTCAGCAAAACATTCTTAAGCTTGCCGAAGAACGCGGATACAGCGCGGCCGTTGTAAATCACGCAAAACAAAAAACCGCGGCGTATGAAAAGATGGGCAACAGCCTGAAAAAACTGGCGCGCAAGAAAGACATCAAAATACCAGGACAGATGAAGATCGAACACCAGGCGCTTCTTGATCGCCTCGCGGGGGAAGGCAGATCTGATTTTGATCAGGAGTTTGTCGAAACACTGGAGGATGTTATTGATGATAACACTGATCTCTTTGAAGGCCAGGCGTCGGCTGCCAATGATGCCGATATTCGATCGTTTGCCGCGCGTAACCTCACTGTTTTGCGCGATCATGCAAAAGCTATTGATCAGGTGGACGAGTCATTGATGAGCAGAAAACGCTGACGTTTATTTGGTGAATTGCTGCTGCTGATTTTGGGTCAGGCTAATTTGATTATTGATTAGTCGGAAGATATCGTTGAGGAGTGAGTGAAGCGCTTGTTCCCTGAAAAGTATTTGTGATGTGGCGTTATCGAATGAATACGAACTCACAATTGATCGGATTACCACGCGTGAGGGATAGAAGCGGAAAGCC
>JAEZDW010000298.1 GCA_023417955.1 Bacteroidota bacterium | reverse complement strand
CATCCTTCGTATATAGCGATTTACTTTCTATTTTGCGCGCAAATCATCTATCATGAAGAAAATCCGGTTCACTGACGACGTACTGCCTCATTTAATTGCGGCAGCAGTTTTCCTTATCGTGACGTTCTTTTTTTTTAAACCCGTTTTGCTTGATAACAAGTCACTTCATCAACCGGATATCCAACAATGGGAGGGTTCGGCGCGCGAACTGAGAGATTTTCGTAATCAAACAGGTGAGGAAGGTCTGTGGGCCGGAAGCATGTTCAGCGGAATGCCTGCATACCTGATCAACGTGGAGTGGGGCAATAAGCCCGTTTCGTACCTTAAACGTGTTCTTTCTTTCGGACTACCCCACCCTGTTTCGAACATCTTCCTCGCATTTGTTTCCTTTTACGTTCTGCTGCTTTGTTTTTCTGTCCGGCCTTATCTGGCAATCGCAGGAGCAATTGCGTTCGGATTATCCACATATATGATCATCGGATTGAATGCCGGACACAATGCTCGCATAGGTGCGATTGCTTTCATGCCTATGATCGTAGGCGGTATTCACCTTCTTTTTCGCGAACGATATATCGTTGGATTTGCCGTTACGCTTGCAGGACTTTCATTGCACTTACGTGAGAATCACCTTCAGATCAGTTACTACATTGCATTGATGCTTTCTGTTTACGGAATCATTGAACTGGTTGAGGCGATTCGCACGAAACGCGTTCCTGCTTTCGCGAAAGCCGCCGGAATTACAATAGCGGCAGCGTTGCTTGCAGTTGGCACGTTCATCGGACCGTTGTGGGCAGTTACGCAGTACAGCAAGTACACCATCCGTGGAAAATCGGAACTTGAAATTACCTCACTTTCAAAAAAAGAAACAGAGGGCCTGAACAGGGAATACGCGTTCGCGTACAGCAACGGCATCCTCGAACCGATTACGCTTTTTATTCCGAATTTTTATGGCGGCACAAGTGCCAACTTTCTGGTGTCGGATCAGGAGAGTGAGACGTACAAGGCATTAGTCAGGTCCGGGAACCAGGAAACCGCTAATGAACTGGCAAACTACACATCGGCCTACTGGGGACCACAGGGCTACAGCTCACCATACTACGGCGGCGCTATCATCTTCTTTCTTTTTGGGATAGGAATAGCATTCGCACCGCGGAAATATGTCTGGTGGCTCGTGTCAATCTCTGCTTTCGGTATAGTACTAAGCTGGGGTCGTTTCTTTCCAGCTTTCAATTACTTCATGTACGATTACTTTCCGCTTTACAACAAGTTCCGGTCGATGACGTTCGCGCTCATCATGCCGTTGTTTTGCATGCCGCTGCTGGGCTTCATCGGACTTGAACAATTCTGGCGCGAGCCGTTCAACGCGCAGACAAAAAAACGCATGTTGATAACACTCGCCTCAACCGCCGGGCTATGCGTAGTGATCTGGATCTTTAGCGGCGCGATGGACTTCCTCCGTGAGGGTGAATCACAACTCCCTTCCTGGTTTACAAACGCACTTGCAGAAGACCGTCAAAGCCTGTTAAGCAGCGATGTGATCAGGACGGTGGCCTTCATCATAAGCGCCTTCGTAGTGCTTTACTTTCAGCTTCACAAGAAGTTTTCTCCCTTAGCGGTGTATGCGTTCTTTATCATTATGATTTTTGCAGATCTGGCGTCGGTTAACAAGCGTTTCATTCGCGATGAAAACTACCGCCGGAGCCGTACAGCGAAGATCACCCCTACTGAAGCGGATCAGGCAATCCTCGCAGACAAATCAAACTTCCGTGTATATAATTTACAAGACCCTTTTAACGAAGCGCGGACATCGTATTTCCACCAATCTGTTGGCGGATACCACGGCGCAAAGCTGCGTCGCTATCAGGATCTTATTGATTCGTGTATAACAAAGGAAACTTCGATCCTCTTCAGCGATGCACGCACGGGAAATCTCGCATTCGACGAGTACCATGTACTGAACATGCTTAACGTTAAGTACATCGTCTACGGACAACAACGCGACAACATGTTTGTGAACCCCGCGGCTAATGGAAGTGCGTGGTTTGTTCAGAATGTTATCACGGTAAACTCACCAACGGAAGAATTGAAGCAGGTGTGTGATGCGGATACAAAGACGACGGCAGTGATTGATGTTTCAAAGTTCACCGTAAACACGTCACCATCTGCCGACAGCGGAACAATTAAACTCATAACACACAATCCGAATTATCTGAAATACGAAACCGATAATGCCGCTGCAGGTGTGGCCGTATTTTCTGAAATCTACTACCCGGATGGATGGATTGCTTACATCGATGGAGCGGAAGCTCCGATACTGCGCGCGAATTATGTATTGCGCGCACTCGAAATTCCGGCGGGACGCCATGTTGTTGAATTCAGGTTCCGCCCCGCGGCATACTACACAGGCAACACGATTACTATGGCCTCGTCGTGGTTGATGTTGCTTTTGGTAATCGGTAGTTTCGGGTATAGCATCTGGAAGGAGGAGTAATTTTGAGTGAGAATCGATTTGGTTTGCGTTGGCGTTGCGAGGCACGAACACATTAGTGTCCATAAAAAGGGTTCTCATTCTGTGCTGACATGACTTTTCCTTTCAAATCCGGTTTGCGCCCGCCCAAGGTACCCGGCACTGGAAATGAAAATCCAATCAACACAATGGCCCCTGAAAAATCAGGGTGATTACCCGTTGTTACTCCTTTTGATATTGTGAATACGCGCCAAATGTCCCCGCCGGGAATGCGATGGGACTGCGGTGGATATTTAGATATTTCTCGTATATATCCCGCATTCATCCCGCATTCATCCCGCATTTGACTCGCATTTGTCCCCGCTTATAAATAAGGGGGGATATATCGGGGACATATGCGTTTATAAT
>JAEZDW010000285.1 GCA_023417955.1 Bacteroidota bacterium | reverse complement strand
GCAGACGTTCGGCCCAGGCTATATATTCAGAATGCCGGGTTCGGGCCTCAAGAAAGAAGCGCGTGCAAAGAAGAAGCTAAGGGAAACAGAGGCGGAGAACGACAAGGCGAGAGATTACATTGGTATGGTTAACGGGCCGGAGATCAAAGGCAAGCTCATGCACGACTATGAACTTTCAGAGGAACAGTTTTACGAAATCCTGGCGCGCTTCAATCAAAAGAATGGTGACTTTATTTACAAGCTTGAGTTTCACGAAGTCCTTCCCCTGCTCTTGCAGTTTTTTGCCGACGAAGCGGAGAGACGCTGATGGTTTTGAAAATGCGGATGTCGCCGGCGTTAGAACCTCGCGCCTTTGTTCCTTACGTGCCGGTTTTTATTTCCGCCCTGTACTATGAAAACCTTTCGGTTCGGAGTTCGTCAATGAAATATTGATGCATCCGTTGTGGTGCGATCAAGTGGTGTTACGAGTTCATGTTTGACAGGAACTACTTATCCACGGATCCAAACCATCTCAGGTGGTCAATCCCCGCCTGATGGCTTCCTTTACGAGGCTTGCAGTATTCTTTGCACCCAACTTCTGACTGAGATTGGCGCGGTGGGTTTCAATCGTACGAAGACTCAAAAACAGTTTGTCGGCAATTTCCTGATTGGTGTGTTCCTCGGCAATGAGCTTCAGCACTTCCTTTTCGCGTTTCGTCAGCGGAATTTCAAACATCGACCTGCGTTGTCCCGTCACGCTTTCGCGAACGATGGCTTTCTGTATGGTCTCGTCGATGTATTCCCTTCCGTCGTGAACAGACCTTATGGCATCAACAACCGTCTGCCGACATGCATTCTTGAGTAGGTAGCCCATCTCGCCTTTGCGCAAAATCAGTTTCACATAGAGAGTGTCGTCAAAGCTGCTGAAAGCGATAACTTTCACATCACGCCTTAACCCAAGTATCTGCCGGCACAACTCCAGGCCGTCGAGCTCAGGCATGTTGATGTCAAGCAACGCGATGTCTATCTGCGCAGTTTCGATATACGTAAGAAAATCCTGCGGCGCCGTGGTCGTGTATACCACGTCCATTTCGGGATAGCCGGAAAGCATTGTTAAGAGACCGTCGATGACCACCTGATGGTCATCAACAACAGCCAGAGAGATTTTGCCCATGTGCACCTTTCGAGTCCCCCCAATTCTACGGGTTACTACGGAGTTTTGTAACTGGTGACTTTCACGGATGCCCTGCCCCTGAGGTTTCGATAGTTTTGCATCATCTAATCCTGAGCCAGCCGATCTGCTGGTACCGAAGCCCAAACAAAGGCCGCACCCGCAGCACTTTGCAATCAAATAACCAATTAAATAGTTCTATGAGAATGTTGAAAATTTCCTTTTGGGTAGCTGTTCTGTGTACTGTTACCATGGTATCGTGTAAGGAAGACGAAGAGCCAAAACCCAATGCGACGATTGTTGCCAATGCAGGACCCGATAAAAAAATTCAGCCCGGAGCAACGGTTACGCTGGACGGCTCACAATCAAAGTCCGACCACGGAACGCTGACTTACCAATGGTCTATCGTCGAGAAACCCGCGAACAGTAATCCTGTGATTTCTTCTCCGACCGACAAGAGCCCTGAGTTCACGGCAGATCTTGTGGGGGCGTACAAAGTTAAACTTACAGTTTCCAACGAATCCGGCTCCGCGGAAGATGAAACGATTATTACCGTCGAATACACTCCGGTAGTGTTGTCGAACATTACGCAACGCACTGTCCTGGAAGATCGCATTATTGATCCCACCATCCCGGACTATATCACTACAGGTGATATGTACATCAACGCTGAATTGATTCTCAAGCCCGGAGTGGTGATTGCATTTGAAGAAGACGCGTCGGTTTACGTCAACGAAGGGGGGTCCCTCTCTGCCAAAGGCGAGGAAAATCGCAAGATCACCCTGCGCGGCAAAACCAACGCTGCAGGCTACTGGCGCGGAATTCTCGTGTACTCCAATAGTAACTCCAATGAATTTGAGCACGCGGAAATACTCAACGCAGGAAGCGATGTCATGGTATCAGGAGTAGCTGCGGCCATCACGGTTACTGACCGCGCAAGAATTTCTGTCGGCAACACACGAATTTCTGGTAGCGGTGGATACGGCATCCACTTCATGGAGGGTTCGAATATCAAAGCGTTTAATAATAACGTCATCAGTCACAACCACCAGGCTTCTGTGTTGCTGATGCCTGTACACGTAGCTAAACTGGACGCTGCTACTTCGTTCTCTGAAGGAAATGGAGTAAATGCCATTGAAGTCACCGGCGCCTCCCTTGAAGGATCGTCTGCAGTTACCTGGCCGGCGTTTGAAGATGGGACTCCCTACCGGTTCAACGGAACTGTGGCGCTTCAGACGGGCTTGAAACTGACTCCGGGTGTTACCATCGAAGTGGTTGAAAACGAATACATCGAGATCGGCGAAGGCTATCTTCGCGCAGAAGGAACACCTGGAAAACCAATTACGATCACTGGCGTCAACAAAACCCGAGGCTCATGGCTTGGACTGATTTACTACTCACGGAATCAATCCAACATCCTGAGATATGCAGAAATTAGCTATGCGGGAAGTGACGAAATCATCAGCGGTGCGAAGTCGGCAATCACGATTACGCACGACGCGAGCCTCAGGATTGAAAATTCTGCCATCAGCCACAGTGGCGGATATGGAATCTACGTCAACGGTGGTCAGTCAGAACTCAATAGCGACGCCGAGTTGGTGAATACCTTCACTGGAAATGCCCTTAACCCTGTATTTTATCAACCATAAAAGTTAGTACTTTTGAAGGTTTTGGAATGGAGTGCCCACTTAAAAGCACTCCATTCCTGTTTTAGGATCTGCTACCTATGACTTTTGTACAACATCGGACTCACCCAACAGGCCTGACGATGCGGCGCCATTATGCACAACTGGTAAGGGTGGCGTTGTGCGCATGCTTCTTAACAATTTTTTCAAGAGCTGTCATCGCGGCCCAGGATACGAACATCGTGGCAAATCTCCTCGACTCCGCGTATGCGATGGAAAGTCAAAATCCTGACTCTGCAATCCTTATCTATAAAGAGGTGTACCGCCTGAGTGAAAAGGCCGGGTACCTGACAGGGATGGCAAAGGCGCTTCATTACAGTGGCATCGTCTACTCCGACAGGAGCATGTATCGCGAAGCACTCCAGCGATACCATGAAGCGATGCCCCTTTACAAGAAGGACGAAAACTTCCGCGGTGTTGGCGCGTGCTTCACCAATATTGGGAATGTCTACCGTTTCCAAAGCCAGCTCGACAGCGCCGTGGCGAACTATCAGCGTGCCGTTGATATCTTCAGACAGCGCCAACTTCACGATGCGCTTTCCCAGGCCTACGGAAATGTTGGCGGTGTCTTTCAGATGATGCAGCAATACAACAAAGCCTATGAGTACCACTCCCTGTCCGTAGACGCTGCCATTCAAAGTAAGGATTCATTGATATTATGCAACGCGTTGATCAATCACGGGTCCGTCCTGAACGACCTCGACAGAATCGAAGAATCCATCAACAGCTACCTCGAGGCAATGAAGATTGCCAAAGCGATGGAGAATGATTATGTGATCCACCTGGCCTACATCAACCTGGCTGACCACGCGCGTAAGGCAAAGGAATTTGATCGTGCATTGGAATACGGCGTCAATGCACTGCACCATGCCCGCAGGCTGGGAACTCCTTACGATATCGCGGATGTTCAAAGACGCGTTGGCGACATCCACGCTTCCATGGGCACCCATGACAAGGCGAGGACTTTCTACCTTGAAGCCATCAGGACTGCACGTGATATCAATGCGCGTGAAGTCATCATGAGCAGCTACGAAGCCCTTCATCGATCAAGTGCATCGCTTGGGGATTACCGCGATGCTTACGACTACCAGACGCTTGCGTCCCAATACCGCGACAGTGTACTGAATGAAAAACAACTTGAGATCATAAACGAACTTGAAGTAAAATATCAGACCCTGCAGAAAGACCAGGCTATTTACCGGCAGCAACTGGAACTTCAGGAAAGCCGCCAGTTCACAACGTATGTTATCGGGGTTTCCCTCTTTCTGTTTCTGGCCGTCGTAATGCTTTACGTTCAGTATCAAAACCGAAAGAAGCAACACATAGCTCAATTGGAGCGAACCCGTCAGGAAAAAGAGATCCATGTACTTCAGGCATTGATGCAGGGCGAGGAAAAAGAACGAACACGAATAGCCCGGGCGTTACACGATGAAGTTGCGGGTCTGCTCGCTGCCGCGAGAATGCACCTGGATTCGCTGACAAATAACGGCACAGCCACTGATACCTCCCGCAATGTCGTTGCCCTGCTTGATGAAGCCTCTGCCTCCGTTCGCAAGACTGCGCACAACCTCATGCCTGAGTTCCTCATGCAGTACGGTCTCGACAAGGCGTTGCGTCGTTACTGCGACACCATTGGTCAAACAGGAGAGTTAACCATTCAATACGATTCGTGGGGTGACCCGGTGGCACTGCCTCCTGCGTTCGAGCTGTCGGTATACCGCATCGTTCAGGAGCTGCTGAATAACATTGTCAAGCACGCACATGCAACGGAAGCTATCATACAACTAGGCTTTCAGGAAGGGTTATTGTCCGTGACGGTTGAAGACAACGGAGTGGGCTTACCACCTGACGTCGATCCCACCGATACCAAGAGCAACCTGGCCTTTCTCAAATCACGCGTCGCCGCCATCAACGGCAACATCGACATAACCTCCGAACCGGGAGCAGGTGTTAGCGTGCATGTAGAGTTTGAGTTGGGGAATCAAAGCCCTAAGGGTTAGGTCAGATAAGTGCCGAAATCGTGACGTCGGGTGGGTCAAATGATTAGCGAAATACCTGGGTCACATAGGTAGCGAAAGGGTGGGTCAGATAATTACCAAAACAGGTGGGTCAGATCATTACCGAAATACCGGGTCAAATCAATTCCGGAATAGGTGGGTCAGATAATTGCCGAAATAGTCAGCGATCCCGTTTGGGGAGTGTCAAGCCTTGGGGGTGTAACTGGCAAATAACAATGCCGAGTTTTCGGTAAATAAGAATGCTCAATTTTTGGCAACAGGAATGCCGAATAATTGGCAACAAGAGTGCTC
>JAEZDW010000175.1 GCA_023417955.1 Bacteroidota bacterium | reverse complement strand
GCCTCAACACCTACTCACTGAAGATAACGCAACGGTTTTCGAAGAAGCTTCCAAGGCTTTTTCGAAAATTCTCAACATGAAGAAGGAGATCGACGAACTGAATCGTCAGCTTGAAACACGAACTGATTATGAATCTGACGAGTATTCTAAAATCATCGAGCAGGTATCCGAACTAAGTGAAAAATACTACTCGATCGAAGAAATAAACTTCGATGCAGAAGTCGAGAAGACTTTGATGGGCCTGGGCTTTGTGCGGTCAGACTTCACACGTCCGACGCGCGAATTCAGCGGAGGCTGGAGAATGCGCATTGAACTTGCAAAAATCCTATTGCAGAAACCCGACCTTATTCTCCTCGACGAACCGACGAACCACCTTGACATTGAGTCTGTACAATGGCTGGAAGAATTTCTGAAGACGAGCGCAAAGGCGGTCATTGTAATCAGCCACGACAAGGCTTTCGTTGACAACCTGACCAACCGTACCATTGAGGTCACGATGGGCAGGATCTATGACTACAAGACCAACTATTCACATTACCTGCAATTAAGAAAAGAACGCAGGGAGCAGCAGCAAAAGCATTTCGATGATCAGCAAAAGGAAATCGCCGAGATCACGGCATTCATCGAACGATTCAAGGGTACGTATTCCAAGACCCTGCAGGTACAATCGCGCGTCAAGATGCTGGAGAAGATGGAACTGGTCCAGGTTGATGAAGTTGACACCTCTGCACTGAATCTAAAATTCCCACCTGCCCCAAAATCCGGCAGCTACCCTGTTATTGCCGAAGGGTTGGGCAAAACCTATGGCGACCATGTGGTGTTCAAAGACGCCAACGTCACGATCGCACGCGGCGAAAAAGTTGCTTTGGTCGGCAAAAACGGCGAAGGAAAGTCGACCTTTGTTAAGGCGATCATGGGTGAGATCGACTATGAGGGAAAGCTTCAGCTTGGTCATAACTGTCTGATCGGATACTTTGCACAAAACCAGGCATCACAGCTCGACGAGGACCTCACGGTATTCCAGACAATTGATTACATCGCTGAAGGTGATATTCGCACAAAGATTAAGGACATACTGGGTGCTTTTATGTTCAGTGGAGAAACCATTGAAAAGAAAGTGCGCTACCTTTCAGGTGGCGAGAAAACGCGCCTGGCGATGATCAAACTCTTGCTGCAGCCGGTAAACCTGCTCATCCTCGATGAACCTACCAACCACCTGGACATCAAAACCAAGGATATATTAAAAGACGCACTGAAGGCATTTGAGGGAACGATAATACTGGTGTCACACGATCGCGACTTTCTTGACGGGCTGGCCGGAAAAGTATTTGAATTTGGCAATAAACGTATTCGGGAGCACTTCGAAGACATCAACGGCTTTCTTGCCAACAAAAAGTTGGAAAACCTTCGCGAGATCGAAAGAAAAAACTAGTTGCACCTCTATAGAGTCATCTGTCGGTATGCACCGACAGCGGGTCAGCTAGTCAAAATTGTGTGTAAAGAACTCATCGTCAGTCGGGAAATCCGACATTATCGAACGCATGAGTTGCCTGGCTTTCTCACCCGCCTTAACAGAAGCGAGTTTACATGAAGAGTTTTTTTCACGTTTGTCGTCAGCTTTTCCATAAGCTAACGTTTGTTGACTCAGATTTCCAGTTCGCGTAAACATAGCGTTGTATTTAAGTTGCTATGCGAATGTCGCTCCGGAATACTGCATGCAAAATGATCGCAGTCAGCCGCAAACGGGATATTAGTCACAAAAAGATATGATCACAGAGTTCAGTCGGCGAGCTGCAAGCTCTTCGCAGGTTCTGCATTCGATTGTTGTGGCGCATCGACTGCAGTTACCGGAATGACAAGTATCACCCGAGTAAATTTGCCTTCAACAGATTCAAGTGAAATATAACCACCCATCGCCTGTACTGACTTCCGAACAATATACAGACCGAGGCCGTTGCCTCTCGACATCTCGTTTCCGATATAGAACATATCCCACACACGGTCGCGAATATCTTCAGGGATTCCGACACCGTTGTCAACAACCGAGATATGAACCGAGCCCGCCTGTAGAACAGCCTTGATTGTAACCTCCGGTCGTACTTCCGGTCTGAGTCCCGAAAAGTAAGCCGCATTCTCAAGGACGTTCAACAGAATGAAATACAGCAAATCCCGGTGACTGTAGAAAACTACGGAATCGGCGCAATCGATGTGCAGCGTTACGTTCTGCTGCCGGACCATATCGTCCAATTGGGCAATAACGAGATCTATTTCCGGCCGCAGCCTGATAAGTGACGGATCCGAAGGGCGGTTAACCTCACTAATAATCTTCAGCTTCTTCAGCATTCGATCCATTGCCTTTGCGGTGGCGTACGTTCGTTGAATCAACTCGCGCGACTCTGCATTCGCTGTGCGTGACGCAATATGGCACAGTCCTATGATCGAGCATATCGGTCCTTGCAAGTCGTGGCTTGCCTTGTACAGGAACGTGTCCAACTCAGCGTGCGCTCGCACCAACATTCCCGTGCGCTGATGTACAAGATTTTCAAGATTGGTATTGATGCGCACAATCTCGTTGTTCGCGACAAGCAATTCCTTTTTCTTGCGATTTAGCTTCCGCGTAAAATAAACGAGCAGAACAATGATCACACCAAGCGCAGAGACAACAAAGATCGTCGTAAGCATCTTGCGACGATACGCAGCCCGCTCCTGCTCACGCTGCGCCTCACTCAATGTGAGTCTGTTTTCAAGGTCGCGCACGTCAAAGAATTTCTCCTTAATAGAAGTAAGCACATTGTGATAGTCCGCCTGATTCCGGTAGAATCGGTTTTCATTCTCCTTTAAGATTGTTTCAAGGTGACGGATGTCTGCCAGGAGTGCCTCCCGTTCATCATCACTCAATGTTTCGATTCCACCTTCCAGCTTTTCATTCAGCAGCTGAATCTTTTCGTTAAAGTCATCGCGCAACTCATTGAGCATACGCCGTTCCAGCTCCGCACGACTTACGAGACTTTTGATATCCTCCCTTACGAAAGTCGAATCCGAAATTCTTCCGAGAACATCATCGGACAGGCCCGGCAGCTGGTTCGACTTTTGAGCTGTCGTCATCAATTCATACAACTTCAGATCTATCTTCCGGCGGGTCTGCTCATCAAGTTTGGAGAAAGGATAATTCTTAAACACGGCGTAAAACACCGTCAGTGATTGAATCGAGTCGAGATTCGCGAGATCGAAGACGGCGTTCTTTTCCGAAGGCTCAGAATCTGCAATGACTTCCATTTTGCGTTTTACATCTGCGACCGCAATGAAATTACCGTTTGTTGAATAGGTGACCTTCTCGACACGCCGGTTTGCAACCAGAAACTTCTCCTTTCCGGGTGTAGGTTCATTCTTCGACAATGGAATTTCAAGTTTTCCGGATGCGTCACTGGTAAACCGCAACGTATCGGCGCCTACGAACAGCACTGTTGTATTCCCGAGTCGTTCTCCGTCTGGCCGGGTGAGGTAATACGTTTCGATACGATAACTCTTCTTCCGAACTATGACTTCCAGAACCCCTTTTCCGAAATTCCAGGAAGCCGCCTCCAGGTTTTCATTTCGAAGTTCAATGGTTTTGGGAGGTAAGCTTGTCGTTGCCAAATCAACAAAGGCCGTTCCGCGCTGACCGGTTTTCACAAATGCTCCTCTATTCACGGAGAGCTCTATATTCGGAAGAACCTGAAGCGACTCATCAAATGTCTTGATTTGAATCGTGGCTTTATCCTGGCTGTACACAGCAGCCGTTATGCACATCAGCAGAATCAAGAGCGATATGTGCAGATGCCTAATCATACTTTTCGCGGACGGGTTTCAGGAACGCATCATTTACAATTACAATTTCATGGAACCAGTCATCCTGTTTCTTTCTGGGTATCTCCAACGTAACAACCGCATCGGTTCCGTCTGGCTGAAGCACGCGGATTCTGTAAAAACTGAAGTACGGAATAGAAAATCGGAATTGGCCATCGTCATCGGAAGTTGTTTCTTCCACGGTAACATTGCGCGAATGATCAACGAGGTATAATGTCGCTCCTGCAAGAATTTTCAAGGTATCCCCCGCAAGGGGAAGGTTCGTTCTTTGTTTGATTACACCATCAACCAACAACGGATATGTTTGCTGATCCATTTGGAATTCATAAATATCATCGTCACCCGCCTCGCCCCTGGAGCTGGTAAAGTAGCCTCGGTATCCAGGTTCGGAAAAAAAGAGTCCGAAGTCGTCGGCACTGCTATTAAGCGGGTACCCGATATTCACGACATCCTCCATAGCACCTGCACTAAGGTCAACTCTGAATATATCAACACCTCCAAGACCGGCATGACCGTTCGATGAAAAGTAAAGTATATCTTCTGAAACATGAGGCGAACCCTCATCGAAAGGTGTGTTTATGACCGGTCCGAGGTTCACGGGTTTTTGCCAGACGCCGCCTTTCAAGTCACTTCGATAAAGGTCGCGCCCCCCAAAGCCTCCCTTTCTGTCGGATGAGAAATACAAAGTCTTTCCATCGGGCGTTATATAAGGGTCCGTTGCCGATGATTTGGAATCATTGTGAGGAAACTCCCCTGCTATCTGCCATTTTCCATTGGCGCGTTTGGCAAAATACAAGTGCAACGGCCTGCTACCATCAGCTTCGGGGCGTTTTGCAGAAGAAGTGAGCACCATACTTCGGCCACTGTCGTAAACGCAAAAAGGCCCGTTGTGGAATTTAGACCGCAACGGCCGCGATAACATCTCCCGGTCGGAAAAGACATCATTCCCCCCATCTGTATTACGTTTACTGCTAAACAATTTGTAAAACGGATTTTGTGATGCCGGATCAACTGACTGCACCGGGGAATAATAATAGTTGGATACAAACAAGATTTCGCCGTCAACCGATACAGCGCCAAAATCATTTCCAGGAGAATTGACAGGGAGTCTCCGCACTGAATACTGC
>JAEZDW010000227.1 GCA_023417955.1 Bacteroidota bacterium | reverse complement strand
CGTTATATCTGCTATTCAACGAGGGCTACTATTCGGAAAGCGACGACTCCATTATTCGGGAAGACCTGTGTGAAGATGCAATGCGGGTAACATTCCTCCTCACAAAAAACGACAACACTGCCCGGCCTGAGGTTTTCGCATTACTCGCATTGATGAGTTTCCATGCCTCGCGATTCGCAGCACGTATCAACGGCAATGGCGATGTTGTTTTGTATGACGATCAGGACGAATCACTTTGGAACCACGAGTTAATTGCAAAGGGAGTAGCGTTTCTTGCAAAATCAGCTACCGGCACGCGCCTGACGCGGTATCACCTGGAAGCAACGATCGCCTACTGGCATACAAAAAAGAGCGGCGCGTCTGAGAAATGGAAAAACATCCTTGAACTTTACGATACACTATTGGAGATCGCACCCTCTCCCGTTGCTGCGTTGAATCGTATTTACGCCCTTGCAAAAGTAGAAGGCGAAGCGGCGGCTATTCCAGCTGCCGAACAACTAAATCCTGAAGGAAACCCTTACTACTACACGTTACTTGGCGAACTATACCGGAATATGGATCAGGATAAATCTCGTGCCTTTCTCGAAAAAGCGCTGTCGTACGCGCGAACACAAAAAGACCGGAACACTATCCTGCGGAAAATGCATACCTGATCAATTCCTTCCCACGAATATTTCGTATCTTAAGTTGAAACGTTTTACGTTATGGGCATTGGCTTTGGATCACTTAAACACATGAACGACACGATTCGACAGAATCGCGAGATACTGCGGAAGAAGAACAAAAAGTCTTTGCGTGATCGATATAAGGAGGAAGCACTGAAGCTAACAAGTATCACCGACAATGCCGATCCTGAGGAAGTGCGTGAGCGGATTCGTCAAAATATCCATCATTCACCGCGGACAAAGTTCCTTACAAAAGCTGCATCCATTGCATCCGCGCTACTTATACTGTGCGCAACGGTCTGGATTATCGTGCTGCTTATTAAGCCGAGACCAGTTATCCGGCCCAAGCCGGTTTTCCTGGTCCGCGAATACCCGATTAGCGACGGTCTTATCAACCGGAGCGAGTACTTTCGAAGCGGAGCTCTCGCTGCGGAAACACTCCTCTACGAGGGAAGAAAACACCATGAATCGAATAGTTGGTATGAATCCGGAGAGCTGTTTCGCACCGCGACTTATTACCACGATACGCTGCTTGTCGAAATGTATTTCTTGAAAACCGGTGATACGACCCGGGGTTTTCCTAATGCCGACAGTTCGGTCAGACACATCTCAATAAGAGATTCCAATACCAATAAGCTTATCAGTTTTGACCTGATCGATGGCAAGATTGTCGAAAAGTCGTATACGGAATCGCTTGATATTTCACAATAGTATCGCTCGTTTCCGGGCAACCCATAAAACTAATTGAACAACCTGGCCATCCTATTCAAGCGATCATTAACTTATCCGCACAATCACCTGTTATGAAAGCACTGCTATTGATTCCCACGCTATTTCTATTGATCGGCAGCCAAAACAAAGAGGGCGTCGCAGTGAAGGAAGCGTTCGAAAATTACAAGAAAGAAATCCTCGCCGGAAGGGGTGATGAAGCAGTTGACTACATCGATAATACCACCATCGTCTATTACGAGCAAGTTCTTGATCTGGCACTGCACGCATCAGGCGATACGTTGGATAAAAGATCCATCATTGACCGCTTGAACGTGTATTCAGCACGACACCGTATTGCCGTAGAGCGAATGAAAGCCATGTCGGGTCGCGATTTTATCGTTTATGCGATCGACAACGGCATGATCGGCAAGAATTCGGTCGCGGCAATTAGCATCGGCGATGTGTCGGTCGACGGAACATCGGCCAGGGGGCAGGCGCTCGCAAACGGAACGCCCACACCGATGTATTTCGTGTTCAATAAAGAAGACGGCGCGTGGAAAGTAGACCTTACGTCTATCTTTCCAATTACAGATGGAGCCTTAAAGAAGGTTGTGGCTAATTCCGGGCTGTCGGAAGACGAGTTCATCTTCAAGGCACTCGAAATGGTATCAGGAGATGCCGTTGCCGATGACATTAAAGAACCTCTGGTACCCCGATAGCAATCAACAAAAAGGGTAAGGCGGCAGAACATCTTCAGAAAGGAACACCGTGTCTGTCTGCAATCAATAGCCCGACTTTCATTGGTTTTGATAATTTTGCGCTGCGGAATTTAGTCCGTCGCAAATGAATGAACTTACCGTACGCCTGATCGCCGCCGACATGGATGGCTCGCTTCTGGACAACGATCACAATCTCCCGCCGGACTTTGATAGTACATATTCAGAACTCAGGCGCCACGGTATCGTATTCGCTGCCGCGAGCGGAAGGCAATATTTCAACATCGTTAAGAACTTTGCAGGCAAGGAAGAGGATATGTTATTCATTGCCGAGAATGGAAGTTTTGTTACCCATGGCAAACGTGAATTGCTTGTGCAGGCAATGGAACCGGAAATCGCACGTACCCAGATTAAAGAAGCCCGGGCTCTTCGAGGCGTGTACCCCATCCTTTGTGGGAAGAAGCGTGCCTACATAGACAATAATACACCTGCGTTTGTAGATAAATTAAGCCTGTACTACGACCGTTACGAAATTGTCGAGGATCTTTTAACCGTGAATGATGACGAATTCCTCAAGATTGCACTTTGCGACTTCGAAGGCGCTGAATCAAATAGTTACCAGCATTTTCGAAACAAGGCTGACGTTCTACAGGTAAAAGTATCTGGAAAAATCTGGCTTGACCTGTCACATCCCCTGGCAAATAAGGGGCGCGCCCTCCGTTTCCTGCAGGAAAAGATGGGCATATCATCCGATGAAACGATGGTGTTTGGAGATTACCTAAACGACCTTGAGATGATGAAAGAAGCGCACTTCAGTTTCGCCATGGCCAACGCTCACCCCGATGTAAAAAAGGCGGCGCGTTTCCTTGCTCCGGCTAACACCGAGCACGGTGTGACGCGTGTTATGTTGCAACTGCTGAGAGGTGAGACCGACAAGTTTTCCGCGTGAATTATGGCAGGGATCTCGGTAAATCTATAAACCCGCATTGGCAAGTACGGCGGGACGAATTGAAGGAGTGACGCATTGTCTCCAGTAGCTGAGAGCGGATTGAATGCTGCTTTCGATTTCATCCAAAGTAACCCCTTTCTGAAAAAAGCCCTGCACCATCAAGTCGTAAGCCTGAGCAACTTCCGTTTCACGCGCGCTGGTTGAGAGGAAAATAAAAGGTATGGACTTGCATTCGGGCATCCCGGCAACCCTGCGACGGAACTCAAGTCCGTCCATAGAAGGCATGTTTACATCTGAGAAGATGATACTGACTTTACCGATATTGCTACGGAGAAATGTAAGCGCTTCCTCGCCACTTTCAAAAAGCTGAATCAGGTTCTCAGGCGCAAGTCTGGAAAATACCTTCCGGTAGATATAGTGCATATCAAGATCATCGTCAACCAACACAATCCAATTCCGCATAGTCCACATGATTACAATACAAAAATGGCTGATTGGAAACAGGTTATTATTAGATTGGCTCACAGCTTCTTACCCGTATAATATGTAATGCAAGTCGGGCGACTCTCAACGGCCGTCCCCCAACTTCCGGACGTAACGGCGAGGCTACCCGGAATAGAAAGGACGAACGCGACTGTTCGACGGCTTGAAAATTCAACTGGTCTGTTTTTCGAAACAACCGGGAGTGGCGCCTACGCAATACAAGGCCTGAAGATGTAAACCCCGGGCTCTGAACTTTATCATTCCCGACGGGAAAAGTGAAGAAAAATTCATAAAGCATACATTACAACAAACCATACAACAGTTCGCGTCGGGAAGGAAATTCCCTAGATGGTGTCAGTTAATTGTACCTGGTTCAATTAGTCGTCGCCACTCTCGTCGGCGGCTAGAATTCCTTCCGCTTCGTCGTAGTCTTCCTTATTTACCATGAGGTAAATACCACCGCCGTGAATATAGTTTAGATTAGGAAGCATGGTCGTAACGGTTTCGTTGGTGATAAAGCAGGGAACACCTGCATTCAGGAGCTTATCTCTTGCAAGACTTGCCTCTATCGAATTATCGAAAACACGGAGCTTACGGTATTTCATCTGAGTGTTTGTTTGCTAAACGGTAGAACCCTTAGCAAAGTTCTTGCGTCATTTTGATGGTGAATATAGTTTTATCGTGCTTCACTTCTGCAAACGGCATCACTTAAGTCCGGGAGTATCCGCCATAAACACATCGCCCTTCATCACAAAGACATCCCCGGCCATAGGGAATAAACAGTCGACCTGGCCCGATTCGGGATAATTTTCCCTGTGAAAACAGTATTCAACCAATCTTTTTTTTGAATTTTTTCTTATGCTCTTTTCAGGCTCATCAGGTCTGCACGTCGAAATCACACAATGATAAGATTCAAAAGAAAAAAGTCGACGAAGATTCGATTTTCATAGGGGAAATTGCAGTTTTCGCAGAACAATTTCACATCACAGAACGTGCGATGACGAAGTTTTCCCTATGAGAAACAGTTGTTTTCCCTATGAAAAAGTATGTCGCAGGCATAGAAATTTTAGAAACAGAAGTGTCGAATATTAGGATAATTCAAACTTCACCTGTATTTTCGGTCAATGAAAGACCGTCAGGAGTACTTCTCAGGGAAAGATTGACCGGAAAAACAATCTGACTCTAAAGACCTCCGGGCTTTCAGAAAAAGAGTTTCAATTTTACACTAACCAAAAACGCTATGGCAAAATCAGCGAAAAAGTCTGCTAAGAAAGCAGCAAAAAGACCGGCTAAGAAAGCCGCAAAAAAATCAGCTAAAAAAGTTACTAAAAAGGTAGCTAAGAAAGCCGCTAAGAAGTCGGCTAAGAAATCAGCTAAGAAGTCAGCTAAGAAGGCTGGCAAAAAAGCTGGTAAGAAAGCTGGCAAAAAATCCAAAAAAAAGTCCGCCCGAAAACCCAACGCGGCGTTTATGGCGCCGCTGACTCCTAGTGCCACACTTGGCGAAGTTGTTGGTACGAAGCCTCTTCCGAGGACCGAGATCATCAAGAAGATCTGGACCTACATCAAGAAGAACGGACTTCAGGATAACAAGAACAAGAGAATGATCAACGCTGACGGCAAGCTTAAGCCTGTTTTCGGAGGCAAAGATCAAATCTCAATGTTCGAACTCGCTAAAGTTGTGAACAAGCATGTAAAGTAGGAGTCTCCTGCTCTCATAAAAAAAGCCTGGTTATCCAGGCTTTTTTATTTTAGGATATCACAACATATTGACCGCAGCGACTCCTTACACATTCCTCTGCCCGCGCTGGCTGGCCAAATACTAGTCGAAGCGAAGAATAACATCTCCACCTACAGGGTAGCCTGTACACGTCAGTACCCGCTGATCGCGAATGTCGGAGGCAGTTAGCACCTCGTTGTATGACATCCATATCAGACCCTGCTCACACGTCGCCGCGCAGGTACCGCATTTCCCGGCCTCACAACTATACGGCAAACGTATACCATTCTGTAGTGCAGTTGACAGGATCGTGTCCGGATACTGGGTGACAAAAGTATGTCTTACCCCTTTGACGAAGACTGTTACTTCATGTGCATCCTGATCCGGCGGGAGTTCACGAATTGGCGGCTTCTCGGCATTAAAGATCTCTTTCCTTATGTTTTCCTTGGGAACTCCCTCCGTAAGCAGCACGATTGTGATCATCTGCATATAAGCGTACGGTCCGCACAGATAATAAAGTGTCTCGGTCTTCGGGAAGTCACCATAGATTTCATTCACTAATTCGGCGACGAGTGATTTGCTTAGCCTGGCCCGAAGCAGATTTTGCGCATTGCTAAAAAGAAACTCTACACTAAATCGCGATCCATATGTTTGAAGGAGATACTCAATCTCACCAAGGAAAATCGTATTCTTTGGTGAGGAGTTGCTGTAGATCAAAACCAACCGAGGTCGTGTCGTGGTTGCAAGGATCGTTTTGATCAGCGGCAACACGGGAACAATACCACCACCTGCGGCAAAAAAGACAAACGCCTTTCTACTTTCCAGGTCGGAAGGTAACGTAAAAAAACCAGCGACTCCGATTGACCGCAATATGGTGCCCGGCGTTACACGATCGACGAGGTACCGGGAATAAGCACCATTAGGAACACGCTTCACCGTCAATGTCATCGGTTCATTCAACACAGGCGCCGACGATAATGAATAAGATCGTCGCTCTTCACCCCCATGTTCATCAAAAACCAGTGTCAGGAACTGACCGGCCCGATAGGGTAGTGCTTCACCGTTTTCAGCTTCGAGAATAAGCGACTTTGTGTCTGCCGTTTCCGGTCGCACATCCATAACCCGAAGATTAATATAGTCATTCATATAGTCGGCAATCATCCGGTAAGTTCGGAAATGAATGGCGGACTTCAAGCCCGCAAAAGAAAAAGGACGCCTGACGGCATCCTCTCTTTCTTCGGTATCAAGTGCAGTTAGTCCTGGGATTTCACAAGTTCAATCGAGCAATTGATTTTAACTTCATCGCCAACGAGCACCCCGCCGCTTTCGAGAGCTGTATTCCAGTTCAACCCAAAGTCCTTGCGATTAACTTTCCCCGTCACCGTGAACCCTGCCCGCGTATTACC
>JAEZDW010000152.1 GCA_023417955.1 Bacteroidota bacterium | reverse complement strand
GGCTCGCGCTTGAATTAATGCAGACTCGCGTCCACTCACTCGTCGCTGTCGAGCGTTCCGGTGCCATGCTTAAACGGATTCGGGAGCGATTGGGGAGCATTGAGAACTTTTACAGTATTGAAGGTGACCTGTTAAAGGTCGACCTGAAGGGGCGGCGCTTCACAAAAGTATTTGCTTTTAACGTCAGCGGATTTCTGACAAACAAGAGCATGTTTCAGGTGCTGCTGCCACATCTTGGGAATGAGGCCCGGATTGGAATTTTCTATCAGAATCCGCCGGGATCGACCCAGCAAAAGCTTCAAACGATGCTTCAGCAACTGACGCAAAATGCCAAAAAATGCCAGTTGATCACTATAAAAGAGTGTTTGGCACCCCATCAAATCAAAGCTCCAACGGCTGGGGCGATTTTTCAGCTGACGCCTTCTGAATGAGCTGCTTCCGCGGTTCGAATTATTCATCTTTAATCGATTTCCTACACGCATGCCGTGAACCGGGCACCTGTTTCATAATTCTGGTTACAAAACTAAATCTTTGGTATTCAGAGCAAACGAACAATTTTTTTATGAAGAAACTCGTCATTATTCTGCTGTCGGTCTGCTGTGTCGGACAGGTTTCTGCCCAATTGGTGCAGGTGCACGTCGGTGCAACTACCGGTGGTAACGCCACTTTTGTTCTCGACAAAGGGCTTTCGGAAGATCCGCGCTACAATTCAACGTACACATTTAAACCGGCGCCGATTGGATTTAATTTTGGGGTCGATTTTGGAAAGAAATTCGGCTTGAGCCTCGAAGGAATTAAATCCCGCCAGGGTCAGATATTTGAAATCGTCGACATCGCTCAAAAGGTGAGGGGTGAACGTCGTATTGACCTCGACTATTTTCACGTACCATTTCTGCTCAGATTTATGAGCGGTGGTACAAAAGGAACGCGCGCCAATTTTAACATCGGCCCCCAGATGAGTTTCCTTACGGACGCGCGGGAATATGTCACAGCAGCAGCAGGAACGTATGAGATTCCTGACGGCATGGACTTCTCAGCCATCCAGCACGAATTCCCGGGTGCGGTGGATAACGGCGATGGAACATATGACGTTCCTACAGACGCGCCTTCACAGGACATTCTTTCCAAGAAGGCGAAAGATTTCAAGAACTCGGAATTTGCAATTGCTGCGGCCTTTGGTCTTGACATCGATTTATCGAAACACCTGTATCTGACAACACAAATCCGTGCAAATTACAGCCTCACTGATATCCGCAATGGCGACGTCATTGATAGGATAAAGAATGGTGACGGCGGAAGCCTTTTCGGAGAGCGAGCAAACCTTGTGGTCGGACTCCAGGTTGGGATTCATTACATGTTTGGTAAGACACGATCGTTCAAGTACAAACCGTAACCGATCCAACATCATTTGATCCGCATCATCAGGGTTTAAGCTGGTGGTGCGGATTTTTTATTTGTGACCTGGCCGAAAAAACCCGGAAAAAACTGTCACGTTTTTCGGTACTTTGATGTCACGTCCACGTAAAGGTCTGATTTTGCGTAATGGGAAGTTCAGGTAACTATGCAGCCGCCGGTAAAGATATTGGCTCCCGCTTTGACAAACAGCAGTCACGGCTGATTCCGCTCGCCTACAATGTTCTTGGTGATATGAACGAAGCGAGGGATGTAGTTCAGGAGCTTCTGAATCATTACTTTCTCAGTCCGATGGACCACATTGAGAATCACGACGCTTACCTCACGCGATCCGTGATTAATCGCGCGATAAACGCTAAAAAGAAGATCAAGGTCCGCAAGGAAAATTATAATGGAATGTGGTTACCCTCTCCGGTTGCCACCGAGGAAGATGTTTACCGATCGGTTGACAAACGGTATATTCTGGATTACTCGTTGTTGGTATTACTTGAACGCCTTACTCCGCGGGAAAGAGCAGTCTTTATTCTGAAAGAGTCGTTTGACTACCAGCATGCGGACATCGCCGGCATTCTTGAATTACGCGAAGACTATTGCAGGCAACTTTTTAGAAGAGCAAGAAAGAAACTGGATGAGTTTCGCCCTTCTGAGAAGAAAAAGGAAGCGAAGAATGAAACGGTAAAAGCATTGACACACGCCATCTTGCAAGGCGATATTGAAAAAGTTAAGCAGTTGCTGGCAGCGGATGTTAATTCTATGTCCGACGGCGGCAGCTTGCGCGCGGCGCGAAATATTCTCGTCGGACGTCACCGCGTTAGTCGTTTTCTTTCAGCACTGTATAATAAATATTTCCTTCCTGATTCGGAGGTAATCCACACGTCGATCAATCACCGGCCTGCGCAAATTTTTCATCTGAATAAAGAGGTCTATCGTTGCATGGTATTCGAAATTCACGAACAAAAAGTGAAGAACGTTTTCATCGTTATTAATCCAAAAAAATTAACGGAAATTCATATTTGATTGTCACGTCTGGTGCGCCGGAGTTGTTATATAGAAAAACACAGTCAATATGGAAGTACTAGAAAAGAAACCCCGGATCTCGTTCAACGAAATACCGGCTGGTATGTACGGTGCAATGCGCAACACCGAAAATTATCTGCATGAGTGTGGGCTTTCCCTGACACTCTATCATCTTATCAAAATAAGGGCATCTCAAATCAATAAGTGCGGTTATTGTCTCGATATGCATCATAAGGATGCGATGAAGGATGGGGAGACG